>NZ_JARESV010000139.1:0-2038 GCF_046026985.1 Paraburkholderia sp. RL18-101-BIB-B | reverse complement strand
CCGTGCTGGGTAGTCTGCGATCATGATGTCTCTGCCGGTTGGTACGCGCATCTGGATCGCTGCAGGCGTGACCGATATGCGATGTGGGTTCCAGGGACTGGCCGCAAAGGTACAAACGGCGCTTGAAGAGAATCCGCTGGGAGGCAACGTCTACATCTTCCGGGGCCGCCGGGGCGACCTCGTAAAAATCCTCTGGGCAACGGAGGACGGAATCTGGCTTCTCGCGAAGCGGCTTGAGCGGGGCCGTTTTATCTGGCCCCAGGCCGACGGCGGGAAGGTCCATCTGAGTTCAGCACAACTGTCGATGCTTCTCGAGGGCATCGATTGGCGACAGCCCCGTCGTACCGCCGCGTTATCGATGTTGTAAACCGCGCCGCGGACTCGTAAACTACGGCGTATGTCGAACGGCGCCGATCTTCCAGACGATGTCGAATTGTTGAAGGCCTTGCTGGTCGAGGCCCGTAGTCTGCTTGCTGAACGCGATGTCGAGATCGAGCAGCTTAAGGCACAGATCGACAAACTTCGGCGCATGCAGTTCGGCCGCAAGTCCGAGCAGTTGCAGCGGCAGATCGAGACCCTCGAGACCCAACTCGAGGATCTGGCCGCCGGACGCGGCGTTGCAGACATGGAGCGTGCGCAAGCTCGAGGCGCAAACGCTTCCTCCTCCAATGCAACGACGGACGAAGCGGCTTCGAGGCAAGCACTGGCTGCGCACCTCGCGCGTGAGGATCATGTGCGCGAGCCCGAATCGAGTTGCCCGGACTGCGGTCAACAGATGCAGGTGCTCGGTGAGGACGTGTCTGAGCAACTCGCCCGGGTCGCAGCGGCGTTCAAGGTCGTTCGCACGATCCGGCGCAAATTCGTTTGCCCATGCTGCAGCACCATCAGGCAGCCGCCGATGCCCGGCCTTCCGATCGAGCGGAGCATCGCCCATCCAAGCTTGCTGGCGGATATCCTCGTTTCGAAATACGCAGACCACCAGCCGTTGTATCGGCAATCGGCGATCGCGGCGCGCGACGGCGTGATGCTCGACCGGGCCAGCATGGGTCGCTGGGTCGGTCAATGCGAAGCGTTGTGCGCGCCGCTGATTGAAGCGCTGCGCCGCTATACGGTGTCGGCCGCCAAGCTGCATGCGGACGACACGCCGATCCCGGTGCTCTCACCGGGCAACAGGAAGACCCGCACCGGTCGGCTATGGGTCTATGTGCGCGACGATCGTCGCTCGGGGTCGACGCAACCCGCTGCGGTATGGTTCGCATACTCGCCGAACAGACAGGGCATCCACCCTCAGACTCATCTCGCCGGCTTCAGGGGGACCCTGCAAGCGGACGCTTACGCGGGCTTCGATGAGCTGTTCCTGGGTGGCTCCGTACTGGAAGCGGCATGTCATGCTCACGCGAGGAGAAAGTTCTACGACATCCACGTGCGCACGCCGTCCGACACGACGCAAAAAGCACTTGAATACATTGGCGCGCTATACGACATCGAGGCCTCCATTCGCGGCAAGCCCGCGGCCGAACGGCTACGAATACGGCAGGAGAAAGCCAGGCCACTGCTTCAAATCTATGAAGCGTGGCTCAAGGCCAAGCTCGAAACGTTGTCGTCGAAGTCCGACACTGCCAAGGCGATCAACTACTCGCTTAACCAGTGGCGCGCTCTGACGCTATATTGTGAAGACGGCACGCTCGAGATCGACAATAACATCGCGGAAAACGCGTTGCGTTGTGTAAGCCTGGGGCGGAAGAATTTCCTGTTTGCCGGTTCCGACAGCGGCGGTGAACGGGCCGCCGCAATGTACGCGCTGATCGGGACTTGCGCACTGAACGACATCGATCCGCGCGCCTATCTGGACTATGTGCTCACTCACATCGCTGACCATAAAATCAATCGCATCGACGAGCTTCTGCCGTGGCGCGTGGCCGACAAGCTGCACACGCCAGCCAGTCCGCCGACACCTGCTACCTGACAGTCCAAGTCCAGATCACCATCATGCCTCACGTGCACGCGCGTGGACGAACGGCCCACGTGAGCCGCTTAC
>NZ_JARESV010000138.1:0-2133 GCF_046026985.1 Paraburkholderia sp. RL18-101-BIB-B | reverse complement strand
TGTCTTCTCGGTGCTCGATCCGACCACGACCTATTCGTTGCCGCCGCGACAGATTGCCAACGGTGTCGTCGATGCGTTCGTTCATATCGTCGAGCAGTACCTGACCTACCCGGTGGACGCCAGGGTACAGGACCGTTTCGCCGAAGGCCTGCTGATCACGCTGACTGAAGTCGGCCCGCAAGCGCTCGCCGAGCCGCACAACTATGCGGTGCGAGCCAATCTGATGTGGACGGCAACGCTGGCTTTGAACGGTTTGATCGGCGCCGGCGTGCCGCAGGACTGGGCGACCCACATGCTCGGCCACGAGATCACGGCGCTGCACGGACTCGATCACGCACAGACGCTCGCCATCGTGCTGCCGGCCATGCTGAGCGTGCGCCGCGAGTCGAAACGCGGGAAGTTGCTGCAGTACGCCGAACGAGTCTGGAACATCACTGAAGGCAGCGAGGACGAACGTATCAGTGCGGCGATCACGGCGACGCGTGTGTTCTTCGAACGCATGTCGGTGGGAACCCGCTTGCGCGACTATCAGATCAGCGGCCAGTCGATCGGCACGCTGATCACGAAACTCGAAGAGCACGGGATGACGGCACTGGGCGAACGCGGCGACGTGACGCTCGACGTGAGCCGCAAGGTGTATCAGGTGGCCGTTTAATCCCGAACCGGAGAGAGTTCTGCAATGAAGTTCACTAAATTCCTGCTCGCGTGCGCCGCCTTCGCCTCAGTTTCCGGCGCGGCGCTTGCCGACGACGGCACGCTTGCGCCTCGCCAGGTGCCCGCGCGGACCATTCCGGTGCCGACGGAAGTCAGCCCCCAATTGCAAAGGCTCATCGGGGCGCCGCTGAACCCCGCCTGGAATGTCTTGTGGACGACGGGCGAGCAATGGAGAACGGCTGCCGACGCACAGGCCGCGAAGGTCATGCAAACGCTCCCGGCCATGCGCGAGCGTCTGGACGTGACGGTGCAGGCATCGACGATCAACGGCGTGAGGGTGCACATCGTGACGCCCAACCATATTCCGCCCGAACATCGCGACAAGGTGCTGATTCATATCCATGGCGGCTGCTACGAGCTTTACCCTGGAGAGTCGGGTACGGGAGAGGCCATCATCATGGCGGGTCTTGGACACTACAAGGTCATTTCGGTCGACTACCGCATGCCGCCCGAGGCTTATTTCCCCGCAGCGCTCGACGACGTCGAGAGTGTGTATAAGTCGGTGCTCCAGAGGAACGACCCAAAGAATGTGGGCGTTTTCGGGACCTCGGCCGGTGGCGCGCTCGTGCTCGAACTGATGCTGCGCGCGAGGCAGGAAGGGCTGAAAATGCCGGGTGCGATCGCACCTGGTACGCCGATGTCCGACCTGACGAAGACTGGTGACTCGTTCTACACGAATGAAAAGGTGGACAACGTCCTGGTGTCACCCAATGGGTTCTGTCACGCCGCGGCAGTTGTCTACGCGCACGGTCATGATCTGAAGGACCCGCTGCTCTCACCCGTGTACGGAGATATGCATGGCTTTCCGCCAGCGATCCTGACCACAGGAACACGCGACTTGCTGCTCAGCAACACGGTCCGTGTACACCAGAAGCTTCAGCAGTCCGGCGTCGATGCACAACTCGAAGTTTTCGACGGAATGTCGCACGCTCAGTACCAGATGGATGATCGTGTGCCCGAGGACAAAGCGGCATTCGCAGAAATCACTCAATTTCTCGATACGCACCTCAGCCATTGATCCCCATTCGAGAGGCGCGCTTTTGCTACTCTCGAATGGGATCGCTTTCCTGGCGTCGTGGGACGGCTTCATTCCGGCGAGGAGGGTCACATTATCGACCTCCTGCTGCGCGCCCATCGGGACAAGGCGGCAGCCCGGCGATACTTCGAGAGATCGATCGCGCAGAATGGCGTCTCGAGACGGGACCATCAACAGGAGTGATGCCGATTTCGCCGCGCTCGAAGCCATCGATGCCGAACGTGCAACACCCGTCAGGATCCGCCAATTCAGATATCTCAACAACTGGTTGAGCTGGACCATCGGGCGATCAAGCGTCGCATGCGACCCATGCTGGGATTCAAGACTTTCGCTGAGTCCGGATCCTGCTGGCCGCAACGAAGTCATGCACTTGATCGCCAAAA
>NZ_JARESV010000137.1:0-2140 GCF_046026985.1 Paraburkholderia sp. RL18-101-BIB-B | reverse complement strand
TTGGAAAACAGCCAGAAGCGCCGTGGATATAGCGGAATCACCCTCGCCGGCGATCCATGTACCGACGCGTAAATGCCTTGCAGTGTCCTGGCTTCATCGGTCGCGCTCGGGAAGGCGTCCAGTAAACATTCGGGTACGATGCAAGACAGTTGGCGCAGCGATATTGCGCCTCAAGAAGCTGGACGTTAATTCGATACGGTATCTCATGGCCGCAGCGGCGACATGCCGACTCCACAGCACAGTGATGTGCGGGGCACACATTCAGACTCTCGGACTGATGGAGGATGCTGTGGTAGCCATAACCAAGACACAGTCGACAGAAGCGGAACGACGTGCTCCATCGCGGTCGAACCTCATCCTGTATCAATGCCGTTCGCATCGACCGCCTGGATACCTGCAGGTTCGCACGCAGCCGATCAATATCGATGACACCCACACGTGGCACGAGCCCTTCATAGGGGTCGACGTCCGGGCCCAACAGCCGCGCTACGACGTTTCCCGATAGTGCATTGGCTTTCTCGAATTTCCACAGGATCGAAATCAGCGACTCATACGGGTAAAGCCACTTCCTGTCGAACAGATAGCCCAGCGATGGCGTCAAACTGCCTTCTTCCAGCGTCAGGATCGGGAATCGGGGTTCCGTCAGGGTCATTGCTCTACGCTGCTGAAGCGAGCACGCGCCCCGTAGCATGGCGTGACTGGACATAACCGCAGTGCCTGACCGCGTGTTGCCATAGCACAGTTTCTGGACCGTACCCCCGAGCATCTCTAAGTTCGCTATCCTTAAGCACAATCTCGACAGCGCGCGCGAATGATTCCATCGGGATCTCCAGTTGACCCGGGAGACTGGCCTTGTGGTGGGCCGCCTCGAAAGCTTCCCATAGTTTACCGGCGTCATTGACCAGCCTGTAACCGGCATCAAACGCCTGAGGGACATAGAAGCGCGTGAAGCTCCAGTGACTTCTCTCCGGATATGCAGTCTGATCGTAGCCATTGAGACACGTCGCTACATCCTGAGCGTTGCGAATGCCGTAGAACGCGAGATCTTCGACCATCAGACGCGCGACGATCTGGGTCTTGCCCGCGACCTGCAGCGCAGTCTTCTGCGCGAGCAACTCCTGCTGACCGACGAGGAATGTGAAGAGCTTGATCTGCTGCCTGTCGAGTGTGTCATGTACGTCGCGCAGCCATTCATACTCGTTGTCGTCATATCGTTGAGCCTCATCGCAAAACCATAGAACCACCCCACTACCCGCCCTGGCGGCTGCCTCCCGAATTCTCAACGCCAGCCGCATCCGCTTGGAGGTGTTGGAACCCGCGTTAGGATCGGGGTCTCCGACTGCCTCCAACAGGTTCGCGAAGAACGGTCCTTCCGCATGCCGAGGCTTGTGCTCGCACTGCGCGTGGTAGCTCGTCATCCCAGGATAGTTTCGTGCAATGAGCAGTCGCACGTATTCGATCGCCCGAGTCTTGCCAATCCGCGACGGGCCATAGGTGAGCGCGCCCATGACCCGGTAGCGCAGACATCGCGCGACCAGTTCGTAAAACTCCTCGATTGCTGGGGTCGCAATCCTGTAGTTTCCCGTCATCAACGGATGCAGTGACGGATCGACCGGACGCGGTATCTCGAGCGACATGATGCCTCCCATCTGGAACAAGGTTAATAGACCTGACCCGTGCCGATCGTGAGCCTGCGCGGACGGACTGGCGTGCTCAATACAGGTGGTGGGCCTTGATCAGAAACGCCGTTAGGCTTAGATTCCGTATCGCGTTTCGCTGCAGGTAAAGCGGCTTTCGGCAGTCCGACGGGCGTCCGAACAGTAGGCGCGGCGGACAGGATGCGCACGGCCTGCGACAAATCCGATGCGACCTTACGTTTCTTCTTTGCCTGCGCCAGCTTGACGTTCAAATAGTCTTCAATGGGATTTGCGGACGCGGACGCCAACGATCCCCGATTGGCTTTCTCTTTGAGGATTTTCCGGCGTAGCGTCAAGGTGTGTGGCATGACACGCCATGCTCCCTGCGCGTTGAGGACGCCGAGTTCTGATCCGTCGGCTAGAAACGCGCGAACACTCCTCATATCGTCCGCATTCATATAGACAAGCAGGCGCTGCCCGATGAGATGTGTACTGCATGCAAG
>NZ_JARESV010000136.1:0-2269 GCF_046026985.1 Paraburkholderia sp. RL18-101-BIB-B | reverse complement strand
CGCCCTCGCGGATGTCACTTAGGTCAACAACCGACTCTATACCGGCGTTTTTAACCGTCGGTACTTCGACCGCGAACTGGCACTTCAATCGCAGCCGGAGTTCTGGAAAGAAGGCCGCAGTTTTGTCGGGATTGTCATGGTCGATATCGACGGATACAAGAGCTACAACGACCGATACGGTCATCAGGCTGACGATGAATGTGTGCGCGCAATAGCGCAAGCTATTGCATACTCGGTGAAACGTCCTGGAGACACAGTCGCGCGCTACGGTGGGGATGAGTTTTCATTGATTCTGAAGGAAACGGACCCGGACGGAGCGCGCGTAGTTTCCGAGCGCATCCGGCAGGCCGTTGAAAGTCTCCAGATTCCACATGTCGCTTCCGCCGCCGGTATTGTCACTGTCAGTTGCGGAGTGGCGGCGCAACAAGTGGACAGTGGCGGAGCCAGCCTTAGCCTGGTTGCGACCGCGGATAGTGCGCTATATGCGGCGAAGCGGCGAGGACGGAACCAGACATGTGCGGCCGGGGCCGACGACAAAGATGGCTCAGGATTGTGACGCGAACAGTGCATAGCAAACCACGGACAGCGGCCCTCTGTCCTTGACGTAGCGAGTGCGGGCAAGCATGTTGCCGGGCGCGCAGAGCACCAGCCCTCTGGCGCCGGCAAACTTCAAGGCATTTACTGACACAAGGCACGTCCCTTGCGGCACCTATTCATGTGAGCGGCACACGCTTGCATGGAGGTGAGCCATGAAACATATAACCAGGACGTTTTTCGCTTCGACTCTCGTGATGGCACTCTCGCCAATTACATACGCACAAGCCGGCGGCGCCGCTGGCGGGCTCCCGACACCCGACGTCGGCGCCGGTTCGATGCAGACCCCGAACGAGACGGGCTACGGGTCTCCCGACGTCACGGGTAGTGGCGACCGCGCGGCGCGCAGTAATCCTGCGACGGAGCGTTCCAATAGCGGCAAGACCAATGGTCTGAACAGGGGCACGCGTAGCGGCGCGAACAGCGACGTCAACAGTGGACCGGGCGGCTCAAGGGAAAACGGCCAGTAGTACGAAGGCTCCTTGTCACGATGGTAGTGGCGTTCTACGCGCTGACTCGGGCATGGTGTGTAGGCCACGTCGTGCGTTGGCACCGACGCGATAACAGCGGGTTGCACACCGAGTCAACATCGCTCAAGGGGCGAGACTTGGAATCGACAGCTTTCGACTAGTGCAACTCGCGACTCGCTGCCGCAATGCTGGAATGCGGGAACCGAGGCCCGCTCGAAGGGCTCGACGTCCTGCTCTCAGGCGACCTGTCGACTCATCTCCCGTCTGACCGAACGTAGGCGGGACGAGGGTTGCCGGGCGGCGTTGCCGTCAAGGCCGTAGGAAACGCGGTTGCCCCTGATTTCATGCAAGCTCCCGGGAACTCACTGTCCGGTTGGGTCGGCACCCAGCGGAGGTGTTGTGCTGGTGGAGGGGCATGCCGCGCGAACGCAGGAGTCGGCGGGGCTCGCGTTTAATCGAGCGCACCGTGAGTGTCGGGTTGGTGAACGCCGTTCGCTCGCCGGCCATCGGGGTTTTCCTTCTTGAAATCGCCTTGACAGAGATGCCAACCATATTCGATTATTTGATCATGCAGTGAACATTTGTTCATTTACGACGTTTGTATTGGTCTATTGACGCTGACGCCAATAGCAGCGCGAATGGTGTACCTGCCGGCACAAGCTTTTGTGAAGGGGAAGCCGCATTCGATGTCGCCGACGGGCTCAGCGGGCGATAGGCTGCCTAGGAAGATTGCCACCGGAGCAAGTGCGCGGTGACCGCCAACCAGGAGGATGAGGAAATGGCAGGAGAGCTGAAGGGCAAGGTCGCGGTTGTCACTGGCGCTGCTTCAGGCATTGGGCTGGCCAGCACAGAGGCATTATTGGCGGCAGGTGCCCGCGTTGTGCTCGTCGACCGCGATGATGCTGCACTGACGGCAATTTGCAGGCAACACGGCGACGCGGCGATTCCGCTAGTCGTAGATTTGCTCGACCCGACGGCTTGCTCAACGCTCGTGCCACGCGTGCTAGAAATCGCGGGGCAAATCGATATCCTGCACGCCAACGCCGGCACTTATGTCGGCGGCGACCTCGTGGACGCTGATACGGCAGCGATTGACCGCATGCTGAATCTCAACGTGAACGTGGTGATGAAAAACATTCACGATGTCCTGCCACACATGATAGCGAGACGGACCGGCGATATTATCGTAACCAGCTCACTTGCTG
>NZ_JARESV010000135.1:0-2404 GCF_046026985.1 Paraburkholderia sp. RL18-101-BIB-B | reverse complement strand
CTGGAAGTGCTGATGGCCGCGTCGCTCGTTCTTCTCCTTGGACGACAGATTCTTGCCCGGGTCAGACTTCTGCGTACGTACAGCATCCCCGAACCGGTTGTCGGCGGCCTGCTTGTATCGCTGCTGGTGTTTGCGTTGAACCGCGCCCTGCAGATCGACGTCCGTTTCGATACCACGCTTCAAGTGCCGCTGATGCTGACGTTCTTCGCCACCATCGGCCTGAATGCAGACCTCGCCCGACTGAAAGCGGGCGGGCGCTCGCTGATGGCCTTTCTGGGTGTCGTGGTCGGCCTGCTCGTGATGCAGGATGCGCTCGGTATCGGACTCGCCTGGGCACTGGGCCAGGAGCGGTTGCTCGGCCTGCTTGGGGCGTCCATCACGCTATCGGGTGGCCACGGCACGGGTGCGGCGTGGGCCAAGGTGTTTGCCGAGCGCCACGGCCTCGCATCGGCGACCGAAATTGCGATTGCCTGTGCCACCTTCGGTCTGATACTCGGGGGATTGATCGGCGGGCCGGTCGCGCGCTTTCTGATCACCCGCTATCGGCTTGCCCCGAATCCGGAGACGGAAGGTGCAACCTCGACCGGTTTCGAGGAGCCCAATACGGTACGGCCGATCACCGCGGAGGCCGTCATCGAAACCGTCGCGCTGATTGCGGTTTGTCTTGCCGTGGGTTCGGCGATCGCGTTATTGCTGAACGGTACGGCTTTCGAGTTGCCGGCGTTCGTGTGCGTCCTGTTCGTCGGTGTCGTACTGCGCAACGGGCTCGCGGTGCGCGGCTGGTATCGCGTGTTCGAGGACGCGGTGTCGGTACTCGGCAACGTTAGCCTCGGTCTCTTTCTTGCTATAGCGTTGATGAGCCTGCGGTTGGGGGATCTCGCATCGCTCGCTTTGCCGCTGTTCGTCATTCTGGTGGTGCAGGCGATCGCGATGGCGGCTTACGCCATTTTCGTCACGTTTCGGGTGATGGGGCGCAACTATGACGCGGCAGTGCTCGCAGCCGGTCACTGTGGATTCGGCCTCGGGGCAACACCGACTGCGATAGCCAACATGCAGGCGATCACAGGACAGTTCGGTCCTTCCCATCTGGCCTTTCTGGTCGTGCCTATGGTGGGGGCGTTTTTTATCGACATCGCGAATGCGATCGTCATCAAGTTGTTTTTGTTGCTGCCGCTCTATGGCTGACGGCGGACACCTGCAGGTGACAAACTCCGCGGGTCATTCGCGACTGCCGGCAACGGTGCCGCACAGAGGCTCGCCGAGTCCACCTCGCGCGGAACAGGCCAGACGGGAGATGCCGAATAATGACCAGGCACAACCCAGTGCTTCAGCGTAGCAGCAAAGCCCCCATAACACCCGGGCGCCGGCGGCTTCTGTTCATTGGCGCAATCTTGTTGCTGGCCGCGCTGGGTTGGGCGCTTGCGACGCTCATCAAGCCCGCCATCCAACGCACGATCGTCATTACAACCGGGGCGGACAACGGTATCTATCGCGGTTTTGCGGATCGCTATGCGCCCATCCTGAAACGCGACGGCATTACTCTGGTTATCCGCAGTTCTTCCGGTTCGGTCGAAAACTATGAACGGCTGAAGAATCCGGATAGCGAATACGAGGTGGGTTTTATTCAATCAGGCACCACAAGCCCGAAAGAAACCGATCATCTGCAGACCATCGCTGCCGTCTCATATGAACCGATCTGGGTGTTCTATCGTGGCGACATCACCGTCAACCGGCTCGTGCAACTGCGCGGCAAAAGGATCGCCATCGGCGTCTCCGGCAGCGGGCTGCTCAATGTCGCCCAGGTATTGCTCTCCTATAGCGGCGTCACTCGGGACAATACTTCGCTGATGCAAATGGATGCCGTCACGGCATATCAAGGCCTTGAAGACGGCAAGCTGGATGCTGCTTTTTTTATAGGCAGGCCCGACGCTCCGATGCAGCACACGCTACTCAACAGCAATCTGAAACTGATGGGTTTTGCCCAGGCCGACGCGCTGGTGCAAAAATTCCCGTCTCTCTCCAAGATCGTTTTTTCCCGCGCCTCGATCAGCATAGTGGATGACCTTCCGCAAGCTGACGTCACCCTGTTAGCCGCCACCGCTCTGCTCGTGTCGAAAGACACCATGCATCCCGCACTGGTCTACCTGCTGCTAGACGCGGCCAGAACCGTGCACGGCGCCGAAGATTACTTTACGCCGCACGGCGCGTTTCCCAACCTGAACACCGACGAATTTCCCATTTCGGACGAAAGCACGCGCTACTTCAAATCCGGTCGTCCGTTCCTGCAGCGCTACCTTCCGTTCTGGCTGGCCAGCTTTGTCGAAAGGCGTCTGCTGATCCTGGTACCGTTCATAGCCGTAATGCTCGGCTTGCTACAGGCGTTGCCGCGCATGGTGGAGGGGCG
>NZ_JARESV010000134.1:0-2414 GCF_046026985.1 Paraburkholderia sp. RL18-101-BIB-B | reverse complement strand
GCCAGCGCCGAGTTCAAGCAGGAATTGCTGCATCTCGCGCAGGATGGCGTCTTGGAGATCCTTTTCGAGGTAGTGATCGTTCAGGCCGAGGAAGTCCAGCACATACGGGTCTTTCAACAGCACGTCCGGCTGGCCTGCTCGAAATGCGCGATATAAATTGCTGGCTGTTGCCGCGAGCGTGACCACGCCGGAACTCATCATCACCGCTGGCGATCGAGCTGGCGTGCGCTTCTTGGAGTTCTTCGCGTCGGCGATCCGCAACCCGCACACGCGGCGCGCGTACACGCGAGCCGTGGAGTACAAACGGTACCAAGATACGACATGCGATTCAGTCTGAAAGTATTTTCAACATGCCCACTCGTTATTGGTGATAGGTCACCACGTACCAATCTGTCCAAGGACCTGAATCACCTACGCGCCATGTCGCCGTACCTGATGGAATTGGAAAACGAACATGCATGTCTCTGCTTTTATCATACAAAAGCAATTCATCGCTGGTGCGGCCTGACTCTTCGTAAATAAATGAAGGATCGGTTCTCGGGGGAGAAATCTCATTCCACGTGTTCGCTCCTGTCCGAATAAAGATGTCGCCGTTACCAGCCGAGAATGCGTTATGGGGAATGCTAGGAGTCGGGGTCTCTCCGATTGATTTCATATATACATATGCGCCGATTCCAAGAACAGTTGTTACAAGAGCCAAGATAAAAAGTCGATCGATTATTCGCCGAATAATATCGGCCCCGAGGACATCAGTTAATTTAGGAAATATATCTTTTGCGATAACTTGGCGAAAAATAAAAAACACGACCGCCGCTAGAAAACCTCCCAGCGCGAGCGGTGTCGATACTGAAGTCGCAATATCGAAAATGCTGTCCATGACTATTTTCTCTCCGATGCCGCAACTCAGGAATTGAACTGAAGATGATAGGGCAGAGCGTTGCGACCATCTCCAAGGTACCGTTGCAGCCTCTAACGTGTCATCCCGAACGCAGTTTTATGTGCGCTACCGCACGCATGTCGCTCACGGGAAGGCGCGCATCGGCGATGCGACGCATGTCCGATACGCCACGCCCTAGCAAGCTATCATGAGCGCTGAGACTATGTTGCATCTTGATCCGTTGGCCATTCGCCTCATAGGCGGCCGCCATCGGAAAAAGACCTCGCAGAGAGTTTTCCGCGATACCGACCAATATAGTGAGCCAGCCTACCGACTATTCCATTCCCTGATCCATACCCGGACGATGCAGCCACATGACCGATTCCATGATATTAGCTATGGGATCAAGACTTTCTCCAGCATTCACAGTTTGCAGCACATCTTTGAACTCCTTTGGTAGCGGCCGCGTTGCATAGGTATTAGACAAGAAAACGGGGTTTGGCGGAGTATTAAATTCCCAATACTGACCGAAATGCAGGCAAGACTTCTGATGATCCGGAGTATGACCGGCGAGCATTTGTTGTGCAAAGTGTTGATGTTGCGTGACCACTACCCCGCTCACACGCAGAAAGCGGACTTTAGCGCCATTCTTTTCAAAATAGCTCGGTTCTTTGAGTAGACCGCACGCCTCATTTGACAGCGGCGTTACTGCCTCGAACATCCGTTCTCCCCAGCAAATGACGAGCAATCCATAGGTGGGAACAACGCCATCGCTGAAACTCGAAAATTTTTTCTCCGCGCTAACCAAAAAATCCTTCACCTTGTTGTCTAGGGGTAACGCTGGCTCCTCTCCGCCGACAGACATCATAATCTCCCGCACTCCAGGCAGTCGTGCTGTTACCTGATAAGCGGCAGCTTGATTTTTGGTGTCGTAGTCATGCAATGAGGGGCACTTCACCTCAACTAAGAGCCGCCAATCTTTCCCTTCAATCATAAATTCGGGATTTGCTTTTGTATTTTCGGTAGGTTCCCAATGAAGTTTGAAGCCTTGCTCGACAGGATAAGAATCTAGAAATTTCTTCGCAATAACCAGCTCACAAAGTGCCTGAACTATCTGCTCGTACGTACTTCTAGATTCGCCCTGTAGCGAACCGATTCGTTTAACAAAATCTAGTCCAGATCGAGGACATAGTTCCTCCATTATGCACATCAATTCAGTGAACTCTTGCGCGAAGGGTGTACAGTTATGAAAATTAAAATCGAGGAAATGTCTTTGTTCTTTCTTGAAAACACATTCGGCAATCGCCAGTTTCGTCGCTTCAATTTTTTGAGCTTTATTCATAGGTTTAAAATTTTTGACATACTTGTTGGGGCGGGGAACGTCTGCTGGATTGATCTTGGTCGACCACAATCACTCGCCGCTTCCGTTCGGCGGCGGCCTCTTTATGACCGCTCTCAATAATATCGCGACCGTCCGTCGATAAAAAAGGTCAATGACCGAGCGTTCGGCCTTTACGTTTGGAAGGCCGGTATTGAG
>NZ_JARESV010000133.1:0-2440 GCF_046026985.1 Paraburkholderia sp. RL18-101-BIB-B | reverse complement strand
TCCGGCCGCCGTGGCTTTCGGCGCGGTAGTCGTGCTGACGATGTTCGCCGCCATGTCATTCGATCCGCGCCTGATCTGGGACGCAACGGAGCACGATCATGGCTAAACCTCCCGGTCAACCGGGGTCGCCTGACGTTCCTGAAGCTATTGCCACTCCGCGCTCGCGCTGGCGGATGCAGATCGTGTGGCTGGTGCCGCTGATCGCAGTGCTCATCGGCGGATGGCTGGCGGTGAAGGCGATCATGGAGCAGGGCCCGGCGGTGACGATCAGCTTCGAGACCGGCGAGGGGCTCGAAGCGGGCAAGACCAAGATCAAGTTCAAGAACGTCGACATCGGTGTGGTCAAGAGTGTCACGCTGTCGGGCGATCACCGCCGCGTGGTCGCCACGGCCGAACTGTCCAAAGATGCCACCAACCTGCTGGTGGACGACACGCGGTTCTGGGTCGTGCGTCCACGCATTTCCGGCGGCACCGTATCCGGCATCGGCACGCTGCTGTCGGGCTCGTTCGTCGGCATGGACGTGGGCACATCGACGAAGTCGAGGCGCGATTACACGGGCCTGGAGTCACCGCCCGTGTTCGCTATCGGCGTGCCGGGCCGAGAGTTTGTACTGAAAGGCGCTGACATGGGCTCGCTCGATGTCGGTTCGCCCATCTTCTACCGGCGGCTGCAGGTCGGCCAGATCGTTTCGTACCAGTTGGACCCGGACGGGAAGGGCGTGACGATGCGTGTCTTCGTCAACGCCCCTTACGAGAAATACGTGAAGTCCGATACGCGCTTCTGGCAGGCGAGCGGGATCGACGTGTCGCTCGATACGACGGGCGTCAAGGTCAACACCGAATCGCTGGTGGCCATCCTGATCGGCGGACTCGCATTCCAGACGCCGGACCAAACGGCCGATGGAGCCGAAGCCGCCCCGGACGCGCAGTTCGCGCTGTACCACGATCGCTCGGAGGCGATGAAGCAGCACGATCGGATCGTCGATACCTATGCGCTGGTTTTCAGGGAGTCGGTGCGAGGGCTGGTGGTCGGCGCACCGGTCGATTTTTTCGGTATCGTGGTCGGCGAAGTCGCGGCGATCAATACGCGGTTTGATCCCGTTACCAAACAGTTCAGCATCCCGGTCGAGATACGTCTCTTTCCAGAGCGCTTCACGTCGCGCTATATGAAGGGAGGGAAAGGAAGGATCACCGACGACCCTCAGCGACTTGCGCAAACGCTGGTCGACCATGGCTTACGTGCGCAATTGCGCACCGGAAATCTGCTGACCGGGCAACTCTATATTGCACTCGACTTTTTCCCGAACGCGCCGAAGGCGAAGGTCGATTGGACCGTCACGCCGCCCGAGATACCAACCATACCTGGCGGCCTGCAGTCCATGCAGAATTCGGTGACGAGTCTGCTCGCCAAGCTGAACCAGATTCCATTCGGTGGGATCGGGAAGGGTGCGCAAAAGACGCTAGCCGATGCCGATACCCTTCTCAAGCAGTTTCGGACCGACGTGGTGCCGCAGGCACGGGACACGCTCGCCGCTGCACAGACGGCGCTAAATTCCGCGAACAGCACGCTACAGCCCGATTCCCCACTGGCGCAGAACACGACGGACGCCATGAACGAACTGGCGCGCACAGCGGCCGCTTTCCGCACGCTGGCGGACTACCTCGAACGCCATCCGGAGGCACTCATCCGCGGCAAGGTGGAGGATAAAAAGTGAAGCGCCTATCGCTATGCCTTGCCGTTGCGCTGACCACGGTCGTGCTCGCCGGTTGTGCCGGCTCGCCCAAGTCGGACTTCTACACGTTGAGTGCGGAGGCGCCGCGCGAAAGCGTCAATCATGGGCCGCCCATGATCGTCGTGATCGGCGCGGTCACCGTGCCCGAACTCGTCGACCGGCCGCAGATCGTTGTTCGCGCCGGCACGAACCATGTGACGATCGACGAATTCGCCCGCTGGGCTGAGCCGCTGAAGAGCCAGATTCCGCGCGTGTTCGTCGCCGATCTCTCGCAGCTGCTGAACAGCCCTCGCGTGTCGACTTTGCCGATCGGCGGCGACGTGGCGGCGGCCTGGCGAGTGCGGATCGACGTCCAGCGCTTCGACGCCTTGCTCGGCGATGCCGTGACTGTCGATGTCTTGTGGTCGGTGTTGCCACCCGGTAAAGCGCCGCCGATCACCGGCCGGACCATCGCGAGCGAGCCCTGCGCGGGCGCGGGCTACGAAGCGGCGGTGGTGGCCTGGAGCAAGGCGCTTGCCACCGTGAGCCGCGCGATCGCGGCCGGCATCCGTCCGCCGACGACCGTCGACTGACGCCGGAACGGAGAACGGACGTCTATAAGCGGTCATATGTCGCCGAGGTTCGCGTCGGCTGAAACCAGGATACCCCGTTTCCGGGGTCACTGATCGATCGCTGGACTGGAGAAGAAGACCGTGAGCCTCGATACG
>NZ_JARESV010000132.1:0-2448 GCF_046026985.1 Paraburkholderia sp. RL18-101-BIB-B | reverse complement strand
CCTGCCTGGATGGTCGCGAGTGCATTGAACTGGACGAGTGCGACGAGAATCGTGATCACATAGATATCGAGCATCGACCAGCGCCCGACCAGTTCCACCACGCGGTAGACGCGCGTCCTCTGCTGCAGCATCGCAAGCGAGCGCCGCTGCGTCGAGATAACGAGGAACATGATCGCGATGATCTTGAGCATCGGGACGGCGATGCTCGCAATGAACACGATGATGGCTAAAGGCCAGGAGCCGGATGTCCAGAGGTACACCACGCCGCTCAGAATCGTGTCTTTCGCCGAGCCGAACAGCGAACTGGTGTTCATCACGGGCAGCATGTTCGCCGGGATGTACAGCACCATCGCCGCGATCAGGAACGCCCACGTGCGCGCGAAGCTCGCCGGTTTGCGTTCGTGAAGATGCGCGCCGCAGCGCGGACAGCTCGCGTCGTGGACGTGTGGCGCCGCTTTTGTCAGCAACCCGCAATCGTGACAGGTCATCAGCCCGCTGGCCATTGCCGTGCGTGCGGCCGGTTCGGCGAGTTCTTCCGGGCCCGGCGCGGCGCGGTAGTGGCCGCCTATTCGCTGCCAGAGATCGTGCGGATCGAACGCGGCACTGGCCGCCGCGAGTATCAGCATCAACGCACCGAACGTCCAGAGCGCGACGCCCGGCACGACGCTGGCGATATGCGCCAGCTTGACCAGCGCGACCAGCATCCCGAGAATCAGGACCTCCGTCATGCCCCACGGCCGCGCCAGATGCAGCACGCGAAACACGATGTCGGGCCGGTATGGCAGGCGCCGACGCCACAGCGGAAACAGCAGATACGCCATCGCGGACATCTGCATGAGCGGCATGAGGAATGTCGTCACGAACACCAGCCCCGCGATGGGCCACATGCCGTCCCTGTACAGCACGCGCACCGCGCCCAGCAAGGTGGTCTCGACAAGATCGCCATTCACCGACAGACCGACGATCGGAAACGCATTGCCGATCACGAACAGCACGATCGCCGTGACTGTGAAAGCGAGCGCACGATCGAGACTGTCCGGATGGTTACGGTACAGCTCCGCACCGCAACGGCAGCAGCGCAGCACGCTCTCGCCCGTCAACGGCGCTTCCCGTTGCAGCAGGTCGCATTCGTGGCAGGCAATGAGGCGCTCGGCGGTCATTGCGCTTGCTCCGTAGCGGGCTGCCCGGTCGTGGCCGCAGCGGGCCCGTGCTGCATGACCTGCCCCGTCATGCGCTCGGCTTCGACAACCCAGCCACCGCCCATTGCCTTATACAAACCGATCAGCGAACTGAATACGAGTCCGTTGGTTTGCGTGTAGCTCAGTTGCGCGTTAAAGAGGCTACGCTCGGCATCGAGTACCTCGATGTAGCTCGTATAGCCGCCTTCATAGCGCAAGCGCGCAAGCCGTGAATAGGTTCGCAACGCTTCTACCTGACGGCCCTGCACCACGAGTTGCTCGCGCGACTTCTGCAGTGCGATCAGTGAGTCGTCGACTTCCTGGAAGGCCACCTGGATCGACTGCTGGTACTGGAACAGCGCCTGTTGCTGTTGCGCTTCCGCCTGGCTCACCTGGCCGCTGATGCTGCCCGCGGTAAAGATCGGCACGGTCAGCGAGCCTGCGTACGACCAGATCCGTGCCGGCCCGGTGAACAGTTTCGAGAACTGGCCGCTCGCCGTTCCGAACAGGCCCGTTAGTGAAATGGACGGAAAGTAAAGCGCGCGCGCGGCGCCGATCAATGCGTTTGCGGCGATAAGGTTCTGCTCGGCCTGACGCAGATCGGGACGACGCTGAAGCAGATCGGAAGGCAGGCCTGCCGGCACCGGTGGCACCTCGAGCTCCGTGAGTTCACGGCCACGCAGAATCGGACCGGGATTGCGACCGAGCAGCACGGACAACGCGTCTTCCTGCTGGGCGATTTGCGTCTCGATCTGCGGGATTGTCGCGAGAGAGGCTTCGTATTCCGACTCGCTCTGCGCGAGTTCCATCTGCGACACGTCGCCGCCTGAAAACCGTGCCTGAAATACTTTCACCGAGCCGGCACGGCTTTCGGTCGTTGCCTTCGCGATCGAGAGTTGCTGGTCGAGGTCGCGCAAATTGATGTACGACGACGCCACCGACGCCACCAGCGACAGGATCGTTGCGCGCCGGCCTTCTTCAGTTGCCAGCAGGCTTGCTCGCGCGGACTCGGTCTGACGTCTCACCTTGCCGAAGAAATCGATCTCCCATGCGGCCGACAGCGGCGCCTGAAATTCGTTGAATACGGGGTTGACGCCGGGTGGCAGCGTCGGCAGCCCAGCAATCGATGAGCGTTGACGCGATGCTTCAAAGCCCGCGTTGACCTGCGGAAACAGGGCCGAGCGCGTCGTTACGAACTGGCCAAGAAACTGGTCGACGCGCGCCGCAGCGATTTTCACGTCCTTGTTGTCGGCCAGCGCGGCGGCAATCA
>NZ_JARESV010000131.1:0-2617 GCF_046026985.1 Paraburkholderia sp. RL18-101-BIB-B | reverse complement strand
CCCCGGCGGTCGGTCAAATTCCTCCGGGTATGGTCACTTCAAACTCCCCCACCTGACGACCGTCGGCTGAGCCACTAAAGCTGCCGGGAGAGGTGTTGCAGGACGTCTATCTTCGTCTCCTTCGAACAAGAAGGAGTTCAGGGAGTGAACGTCTTGAAGCCGCACCTGCAAAGCACCGTATTCACATTACTCGAGCGCAACAAGAGCCAGCGCCAGATCCAGCGGCTCACGGGCATCGACCGCAAGACGATTCGTCGCTATCAGGCGATGTTCGAGTCGGAGAAGTCCGCTTCGGCAAACTCCCCCATGGTGACCACCGGCTCTGAAACGGCCGTCACGCAAACTCCCCCACCGCCGCGACCACCGGCTACCGACGGTTCCAGCAAGACCACAACGTTCAATTTCGCCCGCTCCGCAAGCGAACCGCATCGCGAGTGGATCGAACAGCAGGTCCGCCTGAGGCGCAACGCGCAGGCGATCTATCAGGATCTGGTCGATCAGTTCGCATTCACCGCGAGCTACGAGAGCGTCAAGCGTTTCGTGCGCGCCTTGCGCCACATTGATCCCGAGCAGTTCGACCGTCTCGCGTTCGCCCCCGGCGAAGAAGCTCAAGTTGATTATGGCGAAGGTGCACTGACCCGCGATCCGAAGACCGGCCGCTACCGACGCCCGCGGTTGTTCGTGATAACCCTGCGGTACTCGCGGCGCAGTTTCCGGTGCGTGGTCTGGAAGTCCAGCAAGCAGGTCTGGGCCCAGCTTCACGAAGAAGCCTTTCGTTACTTTGGGGGAGCGGTCAGCTACGTTGTGCTCGACAACCTCCGGGAGGGCGTCATCACGCCCGACCTGTACGAACCCGAGATCAACCGGCTCTACGAGGCGATGCTCGGGCATTACGGTGTCGTCGCCGATCCGGCACGTGTGCGGGACCCGAATCGAAAGGGGACCGTCGAGAACGCGATTCAACATACGCAGGGCACCGCGCTTGCCGGCCGCCGTTTCGAGTCGCTCGAAGCCCAGAACGAATTCCTGATGCACTGGGAGGCAAACTGGGCGGCCAAACGCATCCATGGCAGCACCCGGCGACAGGTCGAGGCCATGTTCCAGGAGGAGAGGCCGCATCTGCGGCCGTTGCCGACCACCGGCTTTCGCTACTTCACGGAGGTCGTGCGTACCGTCTGGGACGACACCACTGTCAACATCGATCGCAGCAACTATGCGGCACGACCTGCACCGATCGGCAGTCTCGTTTCAGTGCGCATATACGATTCCACCATCGAGATTCGCGATCGCCGTACGCAGGCATTGTTGCGCACCCATCCTCGCGCCCTGCAGGCCGGTTCGCTTGAATTGCCCGAAGACGAACGCCCGTTCAATCCGTCCCGCCAGAGCGCCTTCCTGCTCGCGAGCGCCGGCGACATCGGGCCACAAACAAAGGCGCTGTGCCAGCACATGTTCGATAGCGAAGGTCGCGTCGGCCATCGCGCCATGTGGGGCATCGTTGGTCTGGCGAAGAAGTATCCCGCCCGGCTCGTCGAGCAGGCCTGCGATCACGCGTTGCGTCATCACGTCTACCGCTACAAACAGGTGCGCGCGATCGTCGAACGGCTGTTCGAACAGGCACTCGAGCGTCTCGATCAGGCACCGCAGCTAGAGCTACCTCTTACGCAGGATCACCCGCTGATCCGTCCTGCCGCCGAGTACGGCGAACTCTTTACCCTCGGTGCGCAGCACGGCGCCGAACCTCAACCTCCAACTGGAGAAACACAGGCATGACCATGACGTTACCGGAAATCGAACGGGCTCTCGGACAGCTCCGCCTGTCTGGCGTGCGCGACACACTCGAAACGCGCGTGTTGCAGGCCCAGGGCTCCCAGCAGCCGTTCCTTGAAACCTTCGCACTGATCCTGCAGGACGAACTGGATCGCCGCCAGTCCCGGCTCATCGAACGCCGCTACAAGCTCTCCGGCCTCGAAGAGAAACTCACGCTCGCCGAATTCGACTGGGCCTTCAATCCCAAAGTGCCTCGCCAGGCCTGCTTCCAGCTGCACACGCTGAAGTTCATCGCCGCCGGCGACAACGCGCTGATCATCGGTAAACCAGGCACCGGCAAATCGCACGTTGCGAAGGCCGTCGCCTACCAGGCCGTCCTGCAAGGCCACAAGGTGCAGTATCTTGAGACCGACGACTTCTTTAACCGTTACGCGCTGAGCCCGACTGCCCAGCGCGAAGCCCGGCTGCGAGCCATCCTCGAGAGCGATCTGCTCGTGCTGGATGACCTGTTCCTGTCGCGTACGATCCCCGACGCCGCTGGCGCACTGCTGCAAACGCTGATCCATCAACGCTACAAACTGCATCGAAGCGTTGTCGTCACGTCCAACCGCGTTGTGCAGGATTGGGGCGCATACCTGGGCGACAACACGATGAGCACCACGATCCTCGACCGGCTCATGCATCACTGCCACCTGCTTGAATTCGACGGCCGCAGCTACCGCCTCAAGGAAGCCGCTGAAACGCTTGCACGGAAATCGAAAACCAGCTAAATAACCCTTAGTCCTGCTTCACAGGGTGGGGGAATTTGCGCGACCATAAGTGGGGGAGTTTCAACTGACCGTCCGGG
>NZ_JARESV010000130.1:0-2916 GCF_046026985.1 Paraburkholderia sp. RL18-101-BIB-B | reverse complement strand
CCGACGGTGATTTCATAATGCACCTCTCACAATTGAGTGATGGAATGTTGCGGCTTCAGGTGGCCTGACGTGCGCACCCAGTCCCGCAGTTGCTGCTCCTTGATGGAATCCAGCGTAATCCACCACGGTCCCCGCCCGTCGAGCTTGCGGGCCTGGACCACGTGGCGCTCGATCCAGTAATAGACCACGTGCGCACTGATGCCCAGCTGGCGAGCGAGCTGCTGTACCGTGAGCTCGTCCGGCCGCCTGAAGCAGGTTGCTTCAATTTCATAGCGGTAACGGATCCATTTGACCATTTCAAGCGTGAACGATTTGCCAGAGGCGCTGCGCAGCCCTTCCTGATTGAGGTGTGCAACGATTTGTCGGTCAGGCAGATGCTGCGATAGTACACGCACCCGCTCGACGAACACGGCGGGGTAACGCATCGCGTCGGCCGCTGGCTTTGGCAGGTCCACGGTGATGTCAGTACACGCGCTGCCCTGCCAGCGGATATGCAGCACGGCTTGTCTTGTGGCGGACTGTTTCTCGACCGTGATGTCCCGGATGAGCAGTCGCAACATACGCTTGCGATCCTTCGCCGAGGTTGTGGCCGCACGCCAGAGGCGAGGCAGATTGCGCGCGAGCGCGAGAACCTGGGCCTTCTGTTCGGACGTCGCGACGCGTGCCTTCTGGCTCTGGAACTGGGCAGCTTCCGTCCTGATCGCTTCGAGCCGAAGCATCGCGTCATTCCAGCGGCGCTCGAGGGTACCCGCGACCAGACGGTTGGCCGGGTCACATTCCTGGTAGCGCCGTTCAGCGAGTGCGACCTCATACCCAGCGCGTTCAATGCGCATGTCCCACTGACGCATGATGGCGCGATCGCGCTGTTCGAGTTCGTTCAGGGCAGTGACGGCGAGCTTGAGTTCGGCAGGCTGCAGGGCGGTGAGTACTGCCTCGCCAATCGCGTTGTCGAGCAGATCGCTGCGCATGCTTATGCAATCGGTGGTCGCCAGACCATCGCGGCGACGCGCACTACACAGGTACTGTGGATAAAGGCCACCATTACCCTGGTACCGCACGGTCAGCGCCCGGCCACAGCGGCCGCATATCAGCATTCCCTGAAGCAGTGCCAAGCCTTCACGTGCCGCACCGCTGAGCACGGTACCTTCGCCGTTGGTCCGATTGCTTGCCAGGCGTGCCTGGTTGCGCTCGAATTCCTCCGGGGTGATATATCCTTCGTGATGGTCGGGCAGATGGACTCGCCAGTCCGCCTTGGGTACCGGCTGCACGCGCTTATGAACCTCTCCTTGCGGGGTGATTCGCTGGCGATATTGGTACCGTCCAAACACATAGACGCCTGCATAGGAAGGATTCCTGATCAGACCGAGTACGCGTTCGTGGCTCAGTCGCCCCCAGATGAGTCGGCCTGCCCAGGCACCTCCATAGGCCCGCTTTGGAAAGCGCAGGCCATCTTCCGCAAATCGCTTGACGACCGCGTATGCGCTGCCGGTCTCCTGAAACAGACGAAGTGCCAGTTGCACAGCGCCCCGCACCTCGTCATCGGGATCCAGGACGATGCGGCTGTCATCGTCATAGCACAAGCCGACAGGCAGCGGAAAGCGCAACTCACCCTTCTGTGCCTTGTTGAGTTTGCCGCCCTGGAGGCGCCCGCGCAAAAAGTGTAGTTCGGCCTGTGCCATCGTTCCTTTGAGACCAAGAAGCAGGCCGTCGTTGAAGTCGCCCGGGTCGTAGCAACCATCGGCGTCGATCACCAGGGTATGAGTGAGTGCACACAGTTCGAGCAGACGGTGCCAGTCCAGATTTGAGCGCGCCAGTCGCGACACTTCCAGCGCAAACACTGCACCCACTTGCCCCATCGAGACATCCGCCACCAGCGTCTTGAAGTCCTCGCGGCCCATCATCTGCGCCCCCGACTGGCCAAGGTCGCGGTCCAGGATCCGGACCGCCGTGGATGGCCAACCCAGTGCCAGCGCCTTCTCGCGCAAAGCATATTGACGCTCGGTGCTCTCCTGATGGTGCCGCACCTGGGCCAGCGTCGACTGGCGGATATAGATGTACGCCGGCTTGCTCAGATGTTGCGGGGTGATCTTGGTGTTCATCGACGGCCTCCGCGGTCGGTTCCAGCTCGGGTCCGGCGGTGAGCCAGGCCTCGAGCATGTTGGCGATGAGTACGCCGGCCAGGTGAGGATCGATGCAGTGGGTGAGTGACAGCGACGACTGGCTCACCGACGCCTCTCAGAGCGCTTCGCGGCGGCGTAAGAGTTCGCGGTTGATCTCGCAAATCTCCTCGATGATCTCGCGGACCCGGTGATAGTTCGCCAGGCGTTCGGTAACGTCGGCGTAATCGGCCTGAGGCACGTAGTCCATTTGCGGTCGGCGACCGGGAAAGCTCACAGACAGGTAGTACTTGGGACCATGACCGGGGCCGTCGGCACACTTGCAGCCGGGTTTGCCGCAGCGCTTGTAGCGCTCGATGAGCGAACCACGCAGGAGCGTGTCCAAAGGCGGCATTTGCCGCAGCAACTGGACGCGACGCTTGCGCAACGTCGACGACGGAATATCTTCCATGAGCGGACCACGTTAACGACTGGTCTGATAGTAGGACACGAAAATCCATTGATCAAGCTCCTTTGGCGGGTGATTTCTTCGAGGCAGACAAGGCAAGCTGGTCAATCAGGTCAATCAACTCCAGCAACATGTCCAGCTCGAAGCAGCACACTGTAACGTCGCCGCTATGGACAGAGGGCGTGCCCCAGTCGGTCCACTCGCGGGCAATGCTGAAGCTGCCGCGCTCGGCATGACCCACGAGCAGCGCGTCAACTCCGCCGACGCGACGCGTCTTCAGTACGGGAAAGCGCTGGCCTTTAAGTGGATGGAACGGATGGCAGATCTCGGCCCATCCCAAATCCGGGTTGG
>NZ_JARESV010000013.1:0-195195 GCF_046026985.1 Paraburkholderia sp. RL18-101-BIB-B | reverse complement strand
TCTTTTCCCCCCCGTCACTCGCTTCCCAAAACCCTTGGGGGGGCGGCGCGTGCCCGGGCCCCCCCCGCCAAGGTTCGAACCGGGTGACTCAATACATTAGCAGCCGTGTTTTACTGGCCGTTTTGCATCGTGCCGCCGGTTCCTTTATTCATGCCATTACCGGTGCCGCCGCGCGTTCCGTTGTTCATGCCGTTACCCGTGCCGCTGTTCGATCGGTTCATCGATGGGCTATTCGGCGTCGCGCCGGTGCCGGTCCCGATGCCGCCGCCGGTGCCGGTCACGCCCGGCGAACCGTAGCCCGAATCGCTCGGGCTCTTCATCGATCCAGCGCCGACGCCGGGCGTTGCGGTCCCGCCCGCGCCACCGGTGGTGCCGCCGCCCGCGCCCACGCCGGTACCGCCACCGCCCGCACCTCCGCCGCCCGCACCTCCGCCGCCACCGGCGCCAGCCTGCGCATAAGCGCCGCCCGACAGTGCTATCACGAGCGCCGAAGCGAAAATTGTCTTGGTAATGCGTTTCATGGTTCACCTCCATAGAGTCGGTTTGATGTCACGCAAGCGCCTGTCGCTCACATGCATGGACTGCCGCAAGCGGTGTGCCTCGCTTGAGCGTGTTCCGCTCGAACATGGGGCCGCGGCAGCATGCCGGTGATCGAGCATGGGGCGTTCCCGGCGTCGCGTGATCAAACCGATATGGAAACCGAACTATTTTGCAGTGCAGCGAAACCGATTCAGCGTGCGCGTCTTGCCATGCCGTTGCGGCCCGCCGTTCGTCCACCTCGACCCCACGTGGTTTCGGTGCGCTGCCGGGATGCGCTGCACGCTTTCGTACTTTCCATTACATTGCGGGTGCGGTGGCGCTTTAGCATCGCTCCCTCTAATCAAACAACGGTGTCTGCCATCGTCGATTCCATGCAGCCAATCGTCTCAGTCACGAACCTGTCGAAAACCTATGCCACTGGTTTTCATGCACTCAAAAACATCAATCTGGCCATCAACCGCGGGGAAATCTTCGCCTTGCTCGGTCCGAACGGCGCGGGCAAAACGACCCTCATCAGCATCATCTGCGGCATCGTCAACGCAAGCGTTGGCAGCGTGACGGTGGACGGCCGCGACATCGCGACCGACTATCGCGGCGCGCGCTCGCTGATCGGCCTCGTGCCGCAGGAGTTGACCACCGACTCGTTCGAAACCGTCTGGGCGACCGTCTCGTTCAGCCGCGGACTGTTCGGCAAGCCGAAAAACCCGGCCTACGTCGAAAAGGTGTTGCGCGACCTGTCGCTGTGGGAAAAGCGCGATAGCAAGATCATCACGCTCTCGGGCGGCATGAAGCGGCGTGTGCTGATCGCCAAGGCGCTCTCGCACGAACCGCGTGTGCTGTTCCTCGACGAACCGACCGCCGGCGTGGACGTGGAGTTGCGCCGCGACATGTGGAAGCTGGTGCGCTCGCTCGCCGAGAGCGGCGTGACGATCATCCTCACCACGCACTATATCGACGAGGCCGAGGAAATGGCCGACCGCATCGGCGTGATCAGCGGCGGTGAGATCATGCTGGTGGAAGAGAAAACGGAGCTGATGCGCAAGCTCGGCAAGAAGCAGTTGACGCTGCAACTGGAGAGCCCGCTCGCGCAAGTGCCGGTCTCGCTGACCGGCTATGGGCTCGACGTCGCGAAGGGCGGCACCGAGCTGATCTACACCTACGAAGGCGAGGGCGGCCGCACCGACATCATCGCGCTGCTCAAGGCGCTCGACGACGCCGGCATCCGCTTCAAGGACCTGCACACCACGCAAAGTTCGCTCGAAGACATCTTCGTCAGTCTGCTCCGAGGTGACCAATGAATATCTACGCAATTCGCGCGATCTACAAGTTCGAGATGGCGCGCACCTGGCGCACGCTGATGCAGAGCATCATCGCGCCGGTGATTTCGACTTCGCTTTACTTCGTCGTGTTCGGCGCGGCGATCGGTTCGCGCATCAAGGAAGTGGACGGCATCAGTTACGGCGCGTTTATCGTGCCGGGTTTGATCATGCTGTCGCTGCTGTCGCAAAGCATTTCGAATGCGTCGTTCGGGATTTACTTTCCGCGCTTTACGGGCACCATTTACGAGTTGTTGTCGGCGCCGGTTTCGTATCTGGAAATCGTCGTGAGTTACGTGGGCGCGGCGGCCACCAAATCGATTCTGCTCGGGCTGATCATTCTTGCGACCGCGGGCTTGTTCGTGCCGCTGCAAGTGCAGCATCCGTTCTGGATGATCCTGTTTCTCGTGCTCACGGCGGTCACGTTCAGTCTGCTCGGTTTTATTATCGGCATCTGGGCGGATAGCTTCGAGAAGCTGCAGCTCGTGCCGCTCCTGATCATCACGCCGCTGACTTTTCTCGGCGGCAGTTTCTATGCGGTCAATATGCTGCCGCCGTTCTGGAGGGTCGTGACGCTGTTCAACCCGATCGTCTATCTGGTGAGCGGATTTCGCTGGAGCTTTTATGGTCTCGCCGATGTGAATGTCGAGGTGAGCCTCGGCATGACCGCGCTTTTTCTGGCGGTGTTTTTGTTGATCGTTGCGTGGATCTTCAAGACCGGTTATCGGCTCAAGACCTGATAGTGCACCCGTCATGCGAAACTCACGGATGCCCCCAACACGGAGCCGGTAGCCATTATGTCCGTCGATCTCAGTCTGATTGAGCGAAGCGCGTGCGAAGTCGTCGATCTGTTGCGTGAGGAAGCGGTGAGTCCGCACGACCTGCTCGACACGCTCGCCGCGCAGGTCGCGCGCGTCGAACCGCAGGTCAACGCGCTGCCCACGCTCTGTTTCGAGCGTGCGCACGCGCATGCCGATGCGCTGCTGAAGAAGCCCGTGGCCGAGCGCGGCTTGCTGTGCGGCCTGCCGGTGCCGATCAAGGATCTGACCGACGTGGCGGGCGTGCGCACCACACGCGGATCGCTGGTCTACCGCGACCGTGTGCCGGAAACGTCGGATGCCGGCGTGACCTTGCTCGAAGCACGCGGCGGCGTGGTCTACGCAAAATCCAACACGCCGGAGTTCGGCTCCGGCGGCCATACGTATAACAGCGTGTTCGGCGTGACGCGCAATCCGTGGGACCTGTCGCGTTCGGCGGGCGGCTCGTCCGGCGGCGCGGCGGCCGCGCTGGCGTCAGGCACCGCGTGGGTCGCGCAGGGCTCCGATCTGGCGGGGTCGCTGCGCACGCCGTCTGCGTTCTGCGGCGTTGTCGGCATACGTCCGACGCCGGGTCGCGTCTCGTACGGCCCGGTGGCCAATCCCTACGACACACTCGGCATTCACGGGCCGATGGCGCGCAACGTGACCGACGCGGCGCTGCTGCTCGACGCGATGTGCGGCGAAGTCGACGGCGCGCCGTTGTCGCTGCGTGAGCCGGCGGCCTCGTTCCTCGAGCATGCGCGCCGGCCGCAACGGCCAGCGCGTGTGGCATTCAGCGAAGGACTCGGCATCGCCACCGTCGAGCCGGAAATCCTGGCGATCTGCCGCAAGACGATGGATCGGCTCGCGGCGGCGGGCGTCGGCGTGGAGGAGAGCGATCTCGACCTGAGCGCGGCGACACAGGCGTTTCACACGCTGCGCGGCATTGCCTACGCGACGAACTACGAAGACGTGCTGGCGCAGCACCGCGACGTGCTGAATCCCAACGTGATCTGGAACATCGAGTTCGGTCTGCAACTGGACAACCGTGCGATGCGTTCGGCGCAGCGCACCCGTGCGGAACTCTTCTACAAGCTGAATGCACTGCTGCAGCGCCATGACGTGCTGATCTGTCCGGCCTCGATCGTGCTGCCGTTTCCGGTCGAAGCACGCGATATCCGTGACGCGGTCGGCCAGCACTTCGAGACCTACATCGACTGGCTCGCGATCACTTATGCACTGACGCTCACCGGCATGCCGGTCATGGCGATTCCGTGCGGGATGAGCGCGAGCGGGCTGCCTGTCGGCATCCAGATCGTCGGTAAGCCGCGTGGCGAGGCGGCGTTGCTCTCGGCGGCGAGCGCGATCGAAGAGATCATCGGCACGTGGGCCACGGGCAAGCCGCCAGTCTTTTGAACGTCAACCTGCGTACGATGCGCGGCGTGTGAGCCGCGTGAGGAAAAGGGTTGAGGGCCGGGTGAGGCGTGCGTGAAGATCGCGCCGTGGCCGGCACCCGAACGGGCATGCCGGCCGCGACGCCAGCCTCTACGTCACATACGCCTGCGCGACGTTGATCAACTGCACGCGGTTGCGCACGTTGAACAACTGCCGCAGACGGCGCAAGTGGTAGTCGACGTTATGCGGCGACAGCCCGAGGAAGTAGGCAATCTCCTTGTCCCGCTGACCCTGCACGACCGCCTTCAGCACCGCATGCTGCAACTCGCTCAGCGTGACGCGCTGCTGCTGCGCGGGCGCGATGCCGATCACGCTCTTCGCGTGTGTCCAGATGAACTCGTGGATCGTGTGCGCGAACATCAGCGTCTCGGCCACGATCGATTCGGTCATCCAGCGCGGATTACCGATCTCCGAATTGAAGCACAGGCTCGCGCTCAGCTCCGGCTCGGGCAGCGGCATCTGCGTGAGAATGCCGCTTTTGCGCCCGGTCGCCTCCAGCAAGTCGATCAGCGCGCCGAGCCGTTCGCTGCGCATTTGCGCACGCGGCAGGTCGGCGCGCATGTCGGCCGTATTCCAGAGGAACGGCATGCCGGTCGGCGAGGCGAGTGCCACGCGCGGGTCGAGCTCGAAATAACGCTCGCGGAAATAGCGCGTGAGCCAGCTTTGCGACTCGTAGCTGGTCAGCACGAACATCGTCTTGTGATGCGCCGACGTGCGCGTGGCCGAATAGCTGAAAGAGTCGAAGCCGAGTTGCTTGATGCGCTGCCGCACGAATTCGATGCGGTCCTGCGCGCTGCCAAAACGCACCAGCGGACTGATGACCGGTGCGGCGCGGCGCGCCGCGGGCGAGGGTGTGCCGATCTCCTCCTCGGTGAAGAGTGTGAGAAAACCTGTGGGCGCCACGCCTGTTGCGGTGCGGCTGGATGCCCTGGATGCTTCAGCCGCGTGGGCTGATTTCTCGAGTTGCCGCGTGCCGGCCGGGTAAGCCGGTTGGGCGGTAACCGCCGAGTTGTATGCTGCCGACGCGTGCCCGGCTTCACCTTGCGGCGAGCCGGTCAGCCAATGCGGCAGCGTATCGCATTCGTGTTCCATGAAACGGTAGCTCCGGCGTTCGAAACGCGTGAAAGACGACAACCTGAATGATTAGCTATTTCCAAAAATTGCGGTAGCCGGTTCCTTGCTATCATTTTTGAGTTCTTGCTCCGACAGCGGATTGGCAACGCGGGTATGGCAGGGTTCACTCTTCATATGGCACCTCCCTGGGAATGGACGTGATGGCACGAATTCCAAAACTCACAACGACGCTCGCCTACAACCGCTACATGGCGGGCCAGAAACTGGTGTCGAGCGTGGATCGCCCGTGGCGGCACCTGGTGCTGCGTTCCTATCTCGAACCGGCCGAGCAGGAACTGCTGGAAGCGCCCGGCTTGCAGGACCTCACGCTGATGACCCTCGCGAGCGGCGCCGAGCACCTCGAGCGCAACCTGAACGGGCGCTGGGAAAGCGCCGATCTGCGGATGGGCGACGTCTGGTTCGTGCCGCCCGCGCCGATCTCGTGGCGCTGGCGTTCGATCAGCGATGAGCCGCTGTCGACCGTCCATTTGCACATCGAGCGCAGCCTGATCGACAGCGTCGCCGATCAGATGGAGCTCGGCGGCTCCCGCGAGCTGTCGCTCGGCGACGCGATGCGGTTTCGTGATCCGTTGATCGCCGCGATGCTTGCTGCATTGCATCGCGCCGCCGCCGATCCGGCCGACTCGCGCCTGTATGTCGATGCGCTGGTTCACGCGCTCGCCGCGCACGTGTTGCAGCACTATTCGCGCGGCCGCCCCGCGTTGGCCGGATTGCTGGCGCGCCCGGAACGCCTCGTGCCGCGCTGGATCCGCCGTGTAACCGATTACATTCGCGCCAATCTCGCCGAGGATCTGGCGATCAGCGAACTGGCCGCACAGGCGGGGTTAAGCAGCTTTCATTTTGCGCGTGTGTTTCGCCGCGAGACCGGCGAGACGCCGCATCAGTACGTATCGCGATTGCGGCTCGAGGAAGCGGCGCGGCTATTGCGTGCCACCGATCAGACCGTGCTGCAGATTGCGATCGCGGTTGGTTTCGAGAATGCCAGTCATTTCTCCGTGCAGTTCAAGCGTGACTACGGCGTGACGCCGCTCGCTTACCGGCTGCGCGGCTGAAGTACGGATTGCGCGGCTGGAAGTGGCCGGCTGGTCAGCCCGGCAATCGCGGGACGGCGGCGGACGGTTCGAGGCAGTCCGATGAGTACACTCGGAGCCTCGCCGCTTTCGTCGCCGGGCAATGCTGCGGCCCCTGTCTCTGACGGCAGACAGGGTTGGGTCGCCGGAAGGTACAGTCCGATGAGCCGCCTTGGGGGAATCACGCACTTTGCGCAGTGTGCTGCGCATTGCGCGGCTTGCAAACTACGAACTTTCGTGGCGCTCGGGCGGTTGGACCTGGCATGCGTGTGCCGTTGTGGCTTGCCGGGCGGTATTCGCACAAGAAAACAGTACTGGTCCAACTGGCCTGACCAGTCGAACGGCAACTGTATCTGTCGAAGCCTTGCATCGGACGACAGAATGATGTGCCTACGGCCTGGCTCCGCCTTGCGTCAAACCTCCGACCGACCACTCCATTCACCCTCACACTGGAAACCTGGCGATGACCCGACTCCGAATCACCTCCTGTGGCCATGTCTTTACCGCCGAAACCCATCCGGACGCGCCGCAAACCGTGGCCGCCTTCCTGAAGCTCCTGCCGTACCGGCAGAAGATCATTCATGTGCGCTGGAGCGGCGAAGGCTGCTGGGTGCCGCTTGGCGACTTCAAGCTCGAGAACGACGGCGCGGCGGTCGGCTTCGAAAATCACACGAGCCATCCGTCGGTCGGCGACATCCTGTTCTACCCCGGCGGCTACAGCGAAACCGAGATCATTCTCGCGTACGGTTCGTGCTGCTTCGCGAGCAAACTGGGACAACTTGCGGGCAATCACTTCCTGACCATTGTCGAAGGCAAGGAGAAGCTGCGCGAACTCGGCACCAAGGTGTTGTGGGAAGGCGCGCAAGACGTGTTGTTCGAAAAGATCTGAAGCAGTGGCGCCGGGTCGCGCAAGGGGGAGACGTTCGGGCGGCTCTTGAGGGGACTTTCTTTGTGAGACCCTCACGGAGGCTTTCTTTGCGGCGCACTACTGCGGACGCGTCCTAACCCTGGTTAATTTTTATTCCATAAATCGCGCATACTGGAGGCGCCCGGGCGGCTTGTGAAGCGCTCACCTTCTGCCTCCTGAGCGCGGTTTGCAGTCCATGCGGACGCGTTAGGTACGCTCCGAAAGCAGTTCTTTGGAGCCGGCGCGGAACACCTATTTTCGCCGCCATGCGGCGCCAGGTCTCGCACATGACGGACTCGCACGTACTGCCGCTTACCGCTTTCGCCACACAGTTGCGCCTGCAACAGGTCGATCTGACCGAACGCTGGATGAAGGCCGTCTTTCACGACGCCGAATTGACCGAATCCGACCGGCTGACCTACGAGCAACTGGCCGATCACATCCCGAACATCCTCGACGAAATCTGCAGCGTGCTGGAGAACCAGGATCTCGACCATGTCGAGAGCGCGATCGAACGCGACGCGCGCCTGCACGGCAAATTGCGCTGGAAGCAGGGCTACCGGATCGACGAACTGGTGCGCGAGCTCGATCTGTTCCGGCAGATGCTGACCGGCGCGATCGTCGAATTCAGCGAAGCGCGGCCGTATTTCACGCGGCGTCATGAGGAGCGGGCGCGGCATTTCATCGACGAAGCCGTCAGCTTTGTCACGCTGACCTCGATCCGCGAGGTCGTCAACGAGCGCGACCGGAAGATCGACGACTACACCGGACGCCTCGAACGCGCGAATCACGAACTGACGCTCAAGCAACGGCTGGTCGGCGATCTGTACGAGTCGCGCATGCAGATCACGCGTAGCGTCGTGCACGATTTGCGCAACTTTCTCAACGTGTTTTCGATGGCGCTGCAACTGATCAGTCGCGCGCCGTCCAAGATCGAGACCGCGCTCGCGCTCGCGAACCGTCAGGCAGCCGATATGAAAACGCTGGTCGACGAACTGGTCGAATACTCGGTCGTGCTCGGCGACGACAGTCCCCTCGTGCTGGAAACCTTCGCGCTGCGCGAGCTGTTCGACGAACTGGTGATTTCGTGCGAAAGCGCGATCGAAGCGAAAGGGCTGCGCCTTCTGACTGCCTTTGACGGGGCGTTGGATGTGGTCGTCTCCAATCGACTCAAACTCAAGCAGGTCGCGCTCAACCTGTTGACCAACGCGGCCAAATACACGAAGGCCGGGCAGGTCGAATTGAGCATGACGGCCGCGGAGGACGATCGCTGGCGCCTGCGCGTGTCGGATACGGGGGTGGGCATCGGCGCGTCGGACCGGGAACGCGTGTTCAAGGAGTTCGAGCGCGCCGCCGATGACGACGTTCCGGGCGCCGGGCTGGGCCTCGCGATCGTCAAGGAACTGTGCCGGGTGCTGGAGGGCGAAATTCGTTTCGACTCGCAGGAAGGCGAAGGGACGATCTTCGAGATCAGTTTTCCGATGCGCTTGCAGGCGGTGGATGGGTAATAGCGTTATTCGGCGTTTGTCCGTTTAAGGGTTTTGGCCGTAATTCTTAATTGACCAATCCATTATTTAAGAATAACTGAACCTCCGCTTAATCCCGCCTAATGCACAGTCCGTGCACATTGAGACGTTTGGCATTTCGCGTCTTAAATGGACTACGCCTTTGAGCTAATTTGAGCTAAAAAATAGCTTTTAAGAATTTGCCGTATTCCGCGTAATCGCGGCATGGCGGCAAACTGTGCGCTTCGCTTTTGTCGGCCAAGTGAAAGCGCAATGCCATCTCAAGTTTTTACTGATTTCTCTTTAATAGTTAGGATGACATAAGAAAAATCTTGGCCTACGAGGCTTTAAGAAAAAGATTGGGAGGAATGTTGAACAAGTCTTATAGGACCGTATGGAACAACGCGACCCGCACCTACGCGGCGGCGTCCGAGGTGGCGAAAAGTCGCGGTGCGAAAGGGGCTTCGGTACGCGGAGCGCTGATGGCCGCCGGAACCAGTCTGTTTGGCGTCCTGGTGGTGGCTTCGCCTGCGAGAGCGGCGGAGGAGTCGCCCAACCCGATCATGAATGCGCCTGTCCAATGGGACGTCGACACGCTGACGACCGTCTCCCAGCCGCCCGAATCCGGCGCGGCCCGTTCGAAAACGCTGACTCTGGGAGCCGCCGCGTTGACGGACGCAGTACCGGTCACCCAATACATTGCTGTGAGTTCGTTCACTACGCCGGCTTTGACGACGTCCGCGTCGGGGGGAGAAAACGCAATGGCGATTGGCGTCGGTGCGATGGCCATCGACGACAATGCGCTCGCAGTCGGTACGAGTTCCGGCGCTGCGCGTAGCAACACGACCGCGGTCGGCGCGGGCGCAGCAGCGTTGGCGCCTTATGCGACGGTGGTGGGCGCCGGCGCGACGTCCAACTATTTCGCCGAGAATGGTGTTGCAATCGGCTACATGGCAGCCGTTCAGAATGTCAACGCGGTGGCTATCGGGACAAACGTCCAGACGGACGCGGTAGACTCGATCGCAGCCGGCAGCGGTGCCTGGATCACGGCGGCCGCAGCGAAAGCGATCGCGTTCGGTTCCGGCTCGAAGGCTACCGCAGCGGGTTCCGTAGCGCTCGGTGCGGATTCCGTCGCGGACCGATCGAATACCGTCTCAGTCGGCAATGCCGCGCTGCAACGGCAGATCACCAATGTTGCAGCCGGTATCCAGGGTAACGATGCCGCTAACGTCACACAGTTGAAGGGCATGGCGGCCGTACTGGGAGGCGGCACGGACGTTGCCGCTGACGGAACGATCGCAAAGCCTGTCTACAAAGTCAGCGGGAAGATATACAACGACGTCGGCTCCGCGCTCGCGGCCGCCGTCACGACCAGTACTCAGGCCAGCGCGGATTCTGTCCAGTACGATTCGAGCTCACACAGCGCCGTCACGTTGGGCGGCACCGCCGCGCCGGTTCGGCTCACCAACGTGCGCGCCGCGAATCTCGCTGCCAACAGTTCGGACGCCGTCAACGGCGCGCAGCTGTTCACCACGAATCAGGCCGTCGCGCAGAACACGGGCAGCATCACGAACCTCGATCAGCGCGTTACGGATAACACGACGAACATCAGTAATCTCGACCAGCGCGTCACCGACAACACGACGAACATCAGCAACCTCGATCAGCGCACCACGACGATCGAAGGCGACGTGAACAACATCACCAACCAGATCACCAATGGCGAGATCGGGCTCGTTCAGCAGGATCAGACGTCGCGTATTCTCACCGTGGCGAAAGGCACGGATGGCGCCCGCGTCGATTTCACCGGTACCGGCGGCGCACGCGAGCTGACCGGGATTGCGGCGGGCACCACCGATGCATCCGCGGTCAATCTCGGCCAGTTCAAACCGATGGTGGCCGCGTTGGGCGGCGGCGCCCAGATCAACGCCGACGGTTCTGTGACCGGCCCGAGCTATCACATGCAGGGCGGCACGCAAACCACCGTCGGCGACGCGCTCGGCTCGCTCGACAACGGCCTCACCACCTTGCAGCAGAACATGGCGACCGGCGGGATCGGCATGATCACGCAGGATCCGGTGTCGCGTGTCATCAATGTCGGTGCAATCACGGACGGCAATCTGATCAACCTGGCCGGCACGGCGGGCAACCGCGTCGTCACAGGCGTGGCAGCCGGCGTGGTCGCTCCGGCCAGCAGCGACGCGGTCAACGGTTCGCAACTGTATGCGCAGTCGGCGGGCACGGCGGTGGCGCTCGGCGGCGGGTCGACCGTCAACGCGGACGGATCGGTGACGGCGCCGTCGTATCGCGTGGGCGGCACGGTCGTGAACAACGTCGGCAACGCGATTACCAACCTGGATGGCCGCGTCACGCAGAACAGCAGCGACATTGCCGGCCTGCAGACCACCGTTGGCAACCTTGGCGGGGCGGTCGCGAATGCGGTGCAGTACGACAGTTCGGCGCATGACAGGATCACGCTCGGCGGCACGGCGGCCAATGCGCCGAAAGTACAGCTGACCAATCTGCAGGACGGCACGCTATCGGCCACCAGTACCGATGCAGTGACCGGTGCTCAACTCTGGAACACCAATCAGACTGTCAGCAGTCTTAGTCAGCAGATCAACGTGGTGCAGAACAGTCAGACCACTGGCAGTCCCTATGTCGCCGTCAGCAGTTCTGGTAACGCGGCTCAGGCGATCGGCAACGGTTCGGTGGCGATTGGCGGCGGCGCCAAAGCGTCCGCGCCGAACTCGGTGGCGATCGGCGAGGGCTCGGTAGCCGATGTGACGAACACGGTGTCTGTCGGCTCGTCCGGCAGCGAGCGCCGCATCACCAACGTCGCGGCAGGCCAGACGCCCACCGATGCAGTGAATATGCAGCAGTTCCAGGGCGGCCTGAGCAACATAGCACGCGCCGCCTACACCGGAACGGCGTCCGCGATTGCATTGACCATGGTGCCGGAAGTGGACGCGACCAAAAATCTCGCGATCGGTGTCGGAACGGCCGGGTATAAGGGCTATCAGGCCGTAGCGGTCGGCGTGTCGGCGCGTGTCACGCAGAACCTGAAAGTGAAGCTGGGTGCCGGCATTAGCTCAGCCACGACGACAGTGGGTGCCGGTGCGGCCTACCAGTGGTAACGCAAGGGGGTTATTCGCCGCACCCGAGCGGCGCGGGCATCAATTCCGCCACGACCGCGCTCACGGCCGGCGCGGTGTCCCAATGGCAACAGGGAGACGGGAGATCGGCGCGTTCGACATGCGCCGGTAGACAGTCAACGAGTCATGCTCGATGCAAGCACCCCGCGCGCTGAACGCGCGGGGTTGCCATACGACATTTACTTGAAGAGCTTCATCGCCTGCGAGAGCGTATTGACCACGCCCCATGCCAGCGGCAGCGTCACATACAGCCAGAAGACGGCGAGTTTGGCCTTGCTGGTCTGATTCCCTGCTTGAACGGTCGACATACGAGTCTCCTTAAGCGCCTTTGGCGAGTTGTGCGTCGGTCATGTGGTGCTTGTCGTCCACGCGCTTGACCAGCAGGTTGCAGACGAAGCCGACTACAAGCAGCACGGCCATGATGTGAACGGTCATCGTGTAGGCGTCCGCCTTGGCGACGCCTTGCGCGACTTCATAGGCGCGAATGTAGTTCACCAGCACCGGACCGGCGACGCCCGCCGCGGCCCACGCCGTCAGCAGACGGCCGTGAATGCCGCCGACGAACGCCGTGCCGAACATGTCGGCGAGATACGCCGGCACGGTGGAAAAGCCGCCGCCGTACATCGTCAGGATCACGCAGTAGGCGAGCACGAAGAGAGCGATGTGACCCGACGCAGCGAAGCCCGGCACGAGGTAATACAGCACCGCGCCGAGCGCGAAGAAGATGAAGTAGGTGTTCTTGCGGCCGATCCAGTCCGACGCCGACGCCCACACGAAACGGCCGCCCATGTTGAAGAGCGACAGCAGGCCGACGAAACCGGCTGCCGCGGCTGCCGACACTGTGTCCTTGAAGCTCTCCTGAATCATCACCGAGGCCTGGCCGAGAATGCCGATGCCGGCCGTCACGTTCAGGAACAGCACGAGCCAGATCAGATAGAACTGTGGCGTCTTCAACGCCTGATCGATATGCACATGGTTGCGCGAGATCATCTTGCTCTGGCTGGTGGCGCTCGGCGTCCAGCCGGCCGGCTTCCAGTCCGCCGGCGGCACGCGGATCGCGAGTGCGCCGATCGTCATCGAGATGAAGTAGGCGATGCCGAGCACGACGAACGTCTCAGCCACGCCGATGCTGGTTGCGCTGCGAAAGTGGTTCATCAACGCCACCGACAACGGCGCGGCGATCATCGCGCCGCCGCCGAAGCCCATGATCGCCATGCCGGTCGCCATGCCGCGGCGGTCCGGGAACCAGCGGATCAGCGTGGACACCGGCGACACGTAGCCGAGGCCCAGCCCGATTCCGCCGATCACACCGTAGCCGAGATAGAGCAGCACGATCTGATGCAGATACACGCCGAGCGCGGAAACCAGGAAGCCGCCACCGAAGCAGCATGCGGCGGTCAACATCGTGCGGCGCGGGCCGACGCGTTCGAGCCACTTGCCGGCGAAGGCCGCCGACAAACCGAGGAACACGATCGCCAGCGAAAAGATCCAGCCGAGCGACGTCAGCGACCAGTCATCCGCGCTGGATTGCGTAATGCCGATGACCTTGGTCAGCGGGCCGTTGAACACCGAGAAGGCATACGCCTGGCCGATACAGAGGTGGACGGCAAGGGCCGCAGGCGGAACCATCCAGCGCGAAAAACCTGGCTTCGCAACGGTGGCCTGTTTTGAAAAGAAGGGGGCGGAGCCTGAATTCCCGCTAGGCTCGGTGATACTGCTCATGGTCGGTCTCCGGGGTGACGAATTAGTTGTTATCGGCGCTTCACACCAATGCTTTAGGTCTCGCGGCGTAAAAATTGTGGTTTTTGGTGCCGTCGATATATGTAATTAAGGTGCATATGGTGTGCACGAATTCGCGCCAAAATCAGCTTCGTCGAACGATAGGGCGCGATCAATCCCTTGGCAATATGAGATGCAAATGCATAAGGTGTTTGCCTGGTGAAACACGACCGTATTTTGTCGAATCGCGGCTTGGCAATGAGACTGTCCGGAATAAGCTACCGAACGCTCAATGCAAAGCGGGCCGGCAATGGCATCTTTCGCCGCGCCGGCCCGCTTATCAGTGATCGAGGGAAACTCAGTCGACGGTGCGTCCGGTCTTCATCTTGGCCGCCACGACCACCGAGATCAGGCAGCCGACGGCCAGATACGCCGCCACCGGGTGCCACGAGCCGCCGGCAAAGCTGACCAGCGCCACCGCGATGAACGGCGTGAAGCCGCCGCCGACCACGCTCGCCACCTGATAACCCACGCCCGCGCCGCTGTAACGGTACTCGGTGCCGAACAGTTCGGTGAACATGGGCTGCTGCACGCTCACCACCATGTCGTGCGCGATGTTGGCGAGCATGACGGCGAACACCACGATCCACACCGTCGAGCGTGCTTCGAGCGCGAGGAAGAACGGCACCGCGCTCAGCATGCCGACCAGCGCGCCGACGATATACACGCGGCGGCGGCCGAAACGGTCTGCCAGCAACGCGAAGCACGGGATCGTCACGCAACTCAGCGCGCCCACCAACAGACCGATGGTGAGGAAGAACTCGCGCGGCATATGCAGATTGGCCGTCGAGTAGTTCAGTGCGAATGCGGTCACGATATACATCGTGAACAACTCGGTCAGACGCAGTGCGATGATCAGCAGGAACGCCTTCGGGTGGCGCAGCAAGGCTTCGACGATCGGCAGGCGCACGCTGCGCTCACCGTGCTTGCCGACTTTTTCGACGAACTCCTTCGACTCTTCCATGCTCGAGCGGATCCACAGCGCGATCAGCACCAGCACCACGCTGAACAGGAAGGGCAGGCGCCAGCCCCAACTCAGGAACGAGGCGTTGTCCATCGAACGGCTGATCAGCGCGACCAGTCCGGTCGAGAGTACGAGGCCCACGCCGTAGCCGACTTGCACGCCGCTGCTATAGAACGCTTTCTTCTTCTCCGGCGCGCTTTCGACCGCCATCAATGCCGCGCCGCCCCATTCGCCGCCCACCGCGAAGCCCTGGATCGCGCGCAGGGTCACGAGCAGCACCGGCGCCCACCAGCCGATGGCGGAGAACGACGGCAGCAGGCCGATCGCGGCGGTCGACAGACCCATCATCATCACCGTGAGCACCAGCATGCGCTTGCGTCCGAGCCGGTCGCCGTAGTGTCCGAACACGAAGCCGCCGAGCGGACGGAACAGAACGCCGACGCCGAAGGTGGCGAACGCGGCCAGCGTGCCCATCGCCGGGCTGACTTTTGGGAAAAACTCGGAGTTGAAAACGAGCGCGGCGACGATGCCGTACAGCAGGAAGTCGTACCAGTCGACCACGGCGCCGACGAAGCTGCCGAGCGCCGCCTGGCGGGCCTGGCTGCGCGCCTTGCGGTTGTCGACCGTAGCGGCCGTCGGGATGGTGGTACTCATGACAATGTCTCCTTGAAACTCTCGGGCTGCTAGGGGCGGGCGGCGGACACTGGGCTGTGGCCGCTCGCGATCAATTGCAGGATGTGCGAAGGTTAATGATGCGGAGTCGATCCCACAATCCGCATCCGATAGAAATTGCGCGATCATCGGACGCGACTGCGCGAATAGCGCGCGTTTTGCGCGTTTACACCGAGCGCCATGCGTTCGTGCATGGCGATGAACCACCGGGAAGCAGCCCGTGCTACCGTGAGGATGTAATCCTGAAACAACAGTTATTGATATACTACATACGGAATATTGATTTTTGCGGCAATGCAGCATATGATTGAGTCATTCCTTCACTCAATCATTCGGAGTTACAAATGGAATTTGTTCCTCTTTCGCTGTTCGCCGCTGCTGTTGTTGGTTTGGGCTCTGCCGCCACTGTGCTGTTGACCCGCTGGATTCCGCGGCCGGTCGCCCAGCTTGCAGCGCAACATGGCCGCTTTGTCGGTCTGGGCGAGCAACGCGTGGCAGTGGCAACACCGTATCGTGCGCATGTTAAACAAGAGGCGATGAATGTCGTCAGAACTTCAAACTGAAACAGTGGCCACACCGTTGACGTTGTCATTGCAGCCGATCGGCGCGAGCGCGAGCTTGCGCGATCAGGCGTATGCGATGCTCCGCCAGGCCATTGCCGACGCGGACATCTATCAGAACCGCGAAGAAATCCGTCTCGACGAGCGGGTGCTGAGCGAGTCGCTCGGCGTCAGCCGCACGCCGGTGCGCGAGGCCATGACGCTGCTCGAACAGGAAGGTTTTTTGCGCATGGTGCCGCGGCGCGGCATCTATATCGTGCGCAAGAGCAAGCGCGAAATCGTCGAGATGATCCAGATGTGGGCCGCGCTCGAAAGCATGGCGGCGCGTCTTGCCACGCTGCACGCCACGGACGAGGAAATCGCCCGTCTGCGCCACATGTTCGACAACTTCCGCGACGCCACGCCGGCTGAGCACATCGCCGAGTATTCGGACGCCAATATCGCGTTTCACCAGGCAATCGTCGAGTTGTCCAAGTCGCAGATCATTCTCGACACGATCAAGAACATCTTTATCCACGTGCGCGCGATTCGCCGCATGACCATTTCGCAGAGCGACCGCGCGTCGCGCTCGATCGTCGATCATCTGCGCATTATCGAGGCGCTGGAGCAGCGGGATACCGAACTGGCCGAGCGTCTCACGCGTCAGCATTCGCTGGATCTGGCCGCCTTCGTCGAGGCGAATTGCGATTTTCTGGACTGATGACTGGCGGCCCAAGGGGAGTCTGATTGGCAAGTTGAACAAGAAGGGCCCGCGGTGGAGACACCGCGGGCTTTTTTGTTTGCCGCCAAACCAACGTGGCGCGGGCCGCACGAGCGATGCGGGATAAACCTCGCTTGACGGTCTTAGAAATATGGTATGTGATATATCAAACGACGCGAGACAACAACCGGCCTCGGTGTTTTCCCTCGAATCGAGGCGACGGCATCGGCACTTTTCCTCGTAACCCTTAGCAGACAAGCAAAAGCAGCAGAACACGAGCCACGAGCATCTGGAAATCCCGATTGATTGAATCTGATATATCACATACGGTATGGTCCAGCTGAGTGGAGTGCAAGGTCGAGACTGTTCGAAGCGGGCGAGTTCACCGATAACCCTTTTGCGTAACCGATTGACCCAGGAGCCGACTATGTCTGCAGTTGTGTCATCCCTGCACCCAGCCACGGACACGATGCGCGTGCTCACGCTCGAGCAGGAGGTGCGCACCGCCAGCGCCTTGCCGCGCGCTGCCCTCAAAGCGACCCATCGCACCGGCCGCCCGGCGGTCGTGAGCATCTGCGCTGACCCGAGCCCGTACGCGCTGGGGACCCGCAACCAGACCACATACCAATGAGCCACCCTTCAGGAGACAGGACATGAGCAAAGCACTCGACGGTGTGCGCATTCTCGACTTCACGCATGTGCAATCCGGGCCCACCTGCACGCAGCTGCTTGCATGGTTCGGCGCGGATGTGATCAAGGTGGAGCGGGCGGGCGCGGGCGACATCACGCGTGAGCAGTTGCGCGATATTCCCGACGTGGACAGCCTCTACTTCACGATGCTCAACCACAACAAGCGTTCCGTCACGATCGATACGAAGAATCCTGAAGGCAAGCAGGTGCTCGAAGCGCTGATCCAGAAATGCGACGTGCTGGTGGAGAACTTCGCGCCGGGCGCGCTGGACCGCATGGGCTTCACGTGGGAGCGGATTCAGGAGTTGAATCCGCGCATGATCGTCGCGTCGGTGAAGGGCTTCGGTCCTGGGCCGTACGAGGACTGCAAGGTCTACGAGAACGTCGCGCAATGCGCGGGCGGTGCGGCTTCGACCACCGGCTTCGACGACGGCCCGCCGGTTGTAACGGGCGCGCAGATCGGCGACAGCGGGACCGGCTTGCATCTGGCGCTCGGCATCGTCACGGCGCTTTATCAGCGCACGCACAGCGGACGCGGTCAGCGCGTACTCGCCGCGATGCAGGACGGCGTGCTCAATCTGTGCCGCGTGAAGCTGCGCGATCAGCAGCGGCTCGAACGCACCGGCGTGATGAAAGAGTATCCGCAATATCCGAACGGAGAGTTCGGTGAGGCGGTGCCGCGCGCGGGCAATGCGTCGGGCGGCGGTCAGCCGGGCTGGATCCTGAAATGCAAGGGCTGGGAGACGGACCCCAACGCGTATATCTACTTCATCACGCAGGCGCCGGTGTGGGCCAAGATCTGCAACGTGATCGGCAAGGAGGAGTGGGCCACGGATCCCAACTACGCGACGCCCGCCGCGCGTCTGCCGCACCTGAAGGATATCTTCGCCGAGATCGAGCGCTGGACCATGACGAAGACCAAGTTCGAGGCCATGCAGATTCTCAACAAGTACGACATTCCGTGCGGACCGATTCTGTCGATGAAGGAAATCGCCGAGGAACCGTCGTTGCGCAAAACCGGCACGATTGTCGAAGTGGATCACCCGACTCGCGGCAAGTATCTGACGGTTGGTAATCCTATCAAACTGTCCGATAGTCCGACCGAGGTCACGCGCTCACCGTTGCTCGGTGAACATACCGACGAAGTCATGGCCGAACTCGGCTATTCGCCTGAGCAGGTCAGTGCATTGCGCACTGCCGGCGCGATCTAGGCCTGATCCAGGCAAATACGGAGCGACGAATGGATACATGGATGCGGTTCATGTCGAGCGACGGCGGCGTCGTGTTCGGCCGTGTGGAAGGCGGCTATCTGCACGAATACGAAGGTCTGGAGCACCCGGTGCCGACTGGCGCCGTGCTGTCGACGCGCGCACTGACGCCGCTCGCGCCGTGCGCGCCCGGCAAGGTCGTCGCGTTATGGAACAACTTTCACGCGCTGGCGGCGAAGCTCGACAAGCCCGTGCCGGCGCACCCGCTTTTCCTGTTGAAGCCGGCGGGTTCGGTGATCGGCTCGGGTGAGCCGATCAGGCGGCCGCTCAGCTATGCGGGCAAGATCGCCTATGAAGGCGAACTCGGCATTGTGATTGGACGGCGCTGCCGCGATGCAAGTGTCGAAGAGGCGGCCGAAGCGATTTTCGGCTATACGCTCGTCAACGACGTGACTGCCGCCGATCTGCTGAACGAAAATCCGCACTTTCCGCAATGGTGCCGGGCGAAGGGCTTCGATACGTTCTGCTGTATCGGACCGGCGATCGTCTCCGGTTTCGACTGGCAGCAAGCGCATCTTGTCACGATGCTCGATGGCGTCGAGCGGCAGAACTATCCGCTCGACGACATGGTTTTCTCGCCCGCCGAGCAGGTGAGTCTGATCTCGCAGGATCTCGCGCTCGAGCCGGGCGACGTGATCGCGTGCGGGACGTCGGTCGGCGTCGGCTCAATCAAGGATGGCGCGACGGTGTCGATCACGGTCGACGGGATCGGAACGCTGAGCAATACCTTGGGCGCCGCGCGCGCGGTCGCCGCGGAGGGCGCGGCGCCGATGGTGGCAGGCGCTGTCTGAACGGTTGACCGATTGCGCGATGCGTTGGCATCGCGCCCATGTATTCCGACACGGAGAAGCGCGCATGCCGCTAGCGTATGACAGTACCGTGTGGTGTTCGCTGGCTGTGGTGTTGGCTTCCGTGCTGGCCGTTGCGCTTGCCGCGGTCGGGCAACTGCCGCTCGAACGGCGACCGAGGCGCCGGCCTGACTGGCACGCCGGTGCATTGGCCGTCGCGCTCGCGGGCCTTTTCGCGGCCGGCATGGGCGCGAGCAACGGCGTGGTCGGAGCAGCGGTGGCGGGCGCGGTGCTCGGCGCGTGGCTGGTGCGCCGGCGCAATCTGACACGGCGCCCGCGCCTCGTTGCGCTGTTGGGCAGCAGCATGGGGCTCGCTGTCATGTCGGGCGGCTTCGCGCGTTATCTGTCGTCGGCGGCGCAGGCGAATGTCGAGCGCGTCGAACTCTATGTCGCCGTGTTCATCGGCGCGCTGATCTTTGCCACCTCGGCTATTGCGTTCTGCAAACTGCGCGGTGCGTTGCAGCTCGGCGCGGCGGTGCGGCCGGGGCACGGCATCGTCAACCTGCTTGCGCTGTTGCTGTGCGGGTGGCTCGGCTACGGATTCGTCACGGAACATGCGCAGCCATTCGGGCTCGCCTCGCTACTCGCGATGAGCGCGCTGGCTTGTGCGATGGGTGTGCATCGGATGCTCAGCCGCGAGTATTCCAGCGGCCACGAGCATGGCCACGATTCAAGCGAGCTTGCCTTTGCCGCGCGTTGCCATAGCTTGACGATGGGCAAGCGCGGCCTGTTGGCACGAATCGAATGGCACGGTGGAGAGGACCAGGCCTGGACGCTGCGCGACGTAGCGCAAGGTAAGGTGCGCACGGCAGCTTACCCGCATCGTCGAAATGGAAGCCATGGCGTGAATGCGGAACGGCGGCAACGTGTGTGCGCCGGCCACCGGCCGGCTCGCGCTACGACACGGCGCACGCCATGAATGCACACAGGCGTCGAATGGTAGGCACGACAACGCGTCGCGGGATCGTGATCGCGCCGACGTCCTCAGTCGCCCGTCGCGGCGAACTCGCTGAAGTACCGAGCCTTCTTGTGCAGAATCATTTGAGCGAGAAAGTCGGCGTCGTAGGCACGGTGCAGATGGGCGTGAAACCGCTCGATGTAGGCAGTAATTCGAGCCGCCTCGCTGTTGAATTCCTGGAGCACGTCGAGCGTGGCGCGATCCCAGCGGAAGCGCAGGCCGAGGTCGCTGAAGGCGGCGTTGTACGCGCTCAGGTGGGCGTCGTCGGGATGGATCGCGGCAACACGAGCGGTGTGCGCGCTGGGCTGGGACTCAACCGAAGCGTGATTCATGATCGGCCTCCTGGGCTGACGAGTGATGGAACTCGCTTGCAGCATAGAAGTCCTGACGAATTTGCAATAGTTAAAGTTTCATTGGGTCTCCATAGCCTACTGCTTATACACGCTCAATTCCTTGACGCGCGTGATCTTCTCGATCAGATTCGCGCCTTCTTCCATCAGGAAGCGTTTGAAGGCAACCGCAACCGGCGGCAGCCGCTTGTTCTTGCGATGCACCACGTACCAGTTGAGCATGACTGGAAAGCTCTCGACGTCGAGCACGACCAGATGGCCGAGCTGCAATTCGAGGCTGATGGTATGCGCGGACAGGAAGGCGATGCCCATGCCCGCGATCACGGCCTGCTTGATCGTCTCGGTGCTCTTGATCTCCATAGCGATCTTGAGGTTGGCAAGACGCCCGGCGAAGCCTTCTTCCATCGAATTCCACGTGTCCGAGCCGCGCTCCCGCACGATAAACGCTTCGCTCGCCAACTGGCTGAACTTGATGTTGCGCTTGTTTGCAAGCGGATGCGTGGGCGCCGCCACGATCACATACGGGTGCGGCGCGAACGGCTCATTGGTCGCATCGGTCTCGTGCGGCGGGCGCACCATCACCGCGAGGTCGGTCTGGTTGGTGGCGAGCTGATGCAGCAGTTCCTCGCGATTGTGCACGGCGAGGTTGAGCACGACGCCCGAGTAGCGGCGCGTGAATTCAGCGAGCAGCCGCGGAAAGAAGTAGTCGCCGGCGCTGATCACCGCGACATTCAGCTTGCCGCCGGAGACGCCTTTGAGCTGACTCATCGCTTCGTCGACTTCGTGGAACTGCTGGATGATCGCGCGGCTGTAGTGAAGCATTTCGGTGCCGGCCGGCGTCAGATAGATTTTTTTACCGAGTTGTTCGAACAACGGCAGCCCGGCGTGTTCTTCGAGTTGCCGGACCTGGGTGGAGACGGCAGGCTGTGTGAGGTGCAATTCCTCGGCGGCGCGCGAGAAGCTCAGGTGGCGCGCCACCGTTTCGAAAACCTTCAGTTGCCGCAGAGTCGCATTCCGCATCGTCATGACCGATGTATAAGCAAATGTGAATCAACATAATAACAAACTTTAATTATTAGTAATTCAGCAATGACCCTAGCATGGCTCTGTATAAGAAAGAGGAATTGCCGCCAGCGGAGTGGGCGAAAAACTCGGGTTAACGCTTGGATTTTAGGCCTGTTGGACGAGGCGGCCGGTGTCTCGCAGTGTAAAAAAGCATTAATTGATCGGAATAAAGCGCTTCCCAGAAAGCGATGATTTAAGCTGGTCTATTTTTAAAGCAGCGAATTAAAGACGCAAATATCAAATATTCCCGAAGGGCACGGCTTTTCGGGTCAAAACCATAAGGTGGGACGCATACAGCACGGCGTCTCCCGAGGGGATTTCCTTCGGGACGTTGGCCGGCTGCACCAAATAAATAGTGGAGACAAGGCACATGGACGATATCAGTCAGCAGACTACGACCCGCGCGTTTTGGGCGAACCGTTGGTGGCAACTCGTCATCGGCATGGTGTGTATGGCCCTGGTGGCCAACCTGCAATACGCCTGGACGCTGTTCGTCACGCCGATGAACGCGCGGCATCACTGGGGCGAAGCGTCCATTCAACTTGCGTTCGCTATTTTCATTCTCACTGAAACGTGGCTCGTGCCGCTTGAAGGCTGGCTCGTCGACAGGTTCGGACCCCGACCCGTGGTCGCGGGCGGCGCCATTTGCGCGGGCATTGCCTGGGTGATGAATTCGTATATCACGACCTTGCCGATGCTGTACGTCTCCGCGGTCATCGCCGGGATTGGTGCGGGTGGCGTGTACGGCACGTGCGTGGGCAATGCGTTGAAATGGTTTCCCGACCGCCGCGGACTTGCCGCGGGTCTCACGGCTGCGGGCTTCGGCGCGGGCGCTGCGGTGACGGTGATTCCGATCGCCAACATGATCACGCGTTCGGGCTATGAGCACACGTTCTTCTTCTTCGGCATTCTGCAAGGTGGATGCATTCTGGCGCTCGCGCTGTTGTTGAAGAAGCCGACCGCGCGCCAGCAAGCCGCACCGAAGAGGAAGTTCGCCGTCTCGAAGGTCGACTTCACGCCGGGTCAGATGATCAAGACGCCAGTGTTCTGGGTGATCTACGTGTCGTTCGTCGCGGTGGCCGCGGGCGGCTTGATGGCGACCGCGCAGATCGGTCCGATCGCCAAAGACTGGGGCCTCGCACGCATCCCGATGACGATCTTCGGCATGACCTTGCCGCTCCTGACCGCCACGCTGTCCATCGACAACGTCTGTAACGGTTTTACGCGTCCGCTGTGCGGCTTTATCTCCGACAAGCTCGGCCGTGAAAACACGATGTTCGTGATCTTCATCGGCGAGGGCCTGGCGCTGCTCGGCTTGATGGAGTACGGCACCAACCCGTATGCGTTCATGACGTTCGCCGCGTTGATCTTCCTGTTCTGGGGCGAAATCTTCTCGATCTTCCCGGCGATCTGTGCCGATACCTTCGGCAGCAAATATGCCGCGGCCAACGCAGGCACGTTGTACACCGCCAAGGGCACGGCTTCGCTGCTGGTGCCGATCGCCTCGGTACTGTCGGCGACGGGCGGCTGGAACCTCGTCTTCATCGTTTCCGCCGTCGTGACGATCGCCGCGGGCATCTCGGCGAAATTCATACTCGCACCGATGCGCTCGCGTTGGATCGAATCGCACGATGAGCCGCAGGGTGTGCTTGCCGTTGCCGGCAACGGCAAGGCGTCGCGGTTGAGCCGCTGGCCTGAGCAGACAGGGGAATAGCATAAATGGCCCACACCCGGCAGTGACGTTATGAATGTTTCGTTGCAGCAACTCAAGGTGTTTGTCGCCGTTGCGCGTGAGCGGAGTTTTACGCGCGCGGCGCGTGAGTTCGATCTGACGCAATCGGCGGTGAGCCGTTGCGTGCGTGAACTCGAAGAAGCCGTCGAATTGAAGCTGTTCGACCGTACCACGCGCCAGGTCGAACTGACTCATGCGGGCGCGAGCCTCGAGCGAAGGATCGGCCGGCTGCTCGATGAAATCGAACTGACGCTGCGGGAAGAGCGGGCCGCTTACGACGGGCACACTGGCGTAGTGGTATTGGCCAGCAATCCCGTGTTGTCGTCGAGTTGGGTGGCGCAGGGACTCGCGCACTGCGCGGCGGCTTTTCCTGAGCTCGCCGTGTCCGTCAGGGATCAGCCGCAAAGCAGTGTGCTAACCAGCGTGGAACAAGGCGAGGTGGACTTCGGCGTGGTCTCGATGGCCGAGCCGCTTGCCGGCGACCTGTTGCACGCGCAACTGGTTTTCACGACGCCGCTCCATGCGGTGATGCCACCTGCCCATCCGCTTGCCCGCCACGCGAGCGTTGCATGGAGCGAGTTGCACGAATGGGCGCTCGTCACGCTGAACGCCGACACGGGTGTGCGCGCGGCGCTCGAACTCGCCTTCAACACGCACGGCGTTAAACGACGGCCGGTGCAGGAACTCGGACATGTCGCGGCGGTGCTGCGCATGGTCGAACTGGGGCTCGGCATCGGCATATTGCCCATCGACACGCATTGGCCCGCAATAGGCGCATCATTGGTCAGCCGGCCGCTCGCGCCCGCGATGAATCTGGCGACACTGCTCGTGCATCGCCGCAACCGTTCCCTCCGACCCAACGCCGCGGCGGCCTGGGCACAGTTCTCCGCGACTTCACATGCCACCGGCGTGTCGCCGTCCGCTTCGCAGATAGACGCGAAGCCGACCGTTGCGCGCGACGGCGCCGTCCTCCACGAGCCCTAGCGTCTTTTGCCCGAACCGGCTCGCAAGCACTCAGCCCACGCAACATCCATGCAAGGAGCTTCATGATGGAAACTGAAACCGACCTCAGGCGCCATGATTTGCTGATTGACGGCAAGCGTTTGCCGCCCGGCACCGGCGAGTATTCCGTCGATATCAACCCCGCCACCGAAGAGCCGATCGCGCTGGTTGCGCAAGGCAGCGCGGCCGATGTGGATGCCGCCGTGCGCGCGGCGCGCGCCGCATTGAAGGTATGGAACGGCATACGGACGGCTGAGCGGGCCCGCATTCTGATGCGTCTCGCCGGCCTGATGCGCGCGAATCTCGAGGAACTCGCCGCGCTCGAAAGTCTCGACGCCGGCAAGCCGATCGCGGCGGTGATGCGCCAGGACATCCCGGCCGCGATCGATACGCTCGAATACTACGCAGGCTGGTGCGACAAGATCAACGGCCAGGTCGTGCCGGTGCGCCCCGATGCATTGACCTACACGTTGCGTGAACCCGTGGGCGTAGTCGCCGCGATCGTGCCGTGGAATTTCCCGCTGATGATCGGCATGTGGAAGATCGCGCCGGCGCTCGCGTGCGGTTGCACGCTGATCGTCAAGCCCGCGGAGATCACGCCGCTGACCGCGCTGCGCATCGGCGAACTCGCACTCGAAGCGGGTGTGCCGCCGGGCGTGCTGAATATCGTCACCGGCAAGGGACGTGTGGTCGGCGATGCGCTGGTCGCGCATCCCGGCGTCGACAAGGTGACGTTCACGGGCTCGCCCTCCGTGGGGCGCGGCATTCTGCAAGGCGCGGCCAGCAATTTCAAACGCGTTACGCTGGAACTCGGCGGCAAGTCGGCCAACCTGATTTTCCCGGATGCCAATCTCGACAACGCGGTGCGCGCCGCGGCGTCGGGGATCTTCTTCAATACCGGCCAGGTGTGTTCGGCGGGTTCGCGCATTCTCGCCCATCGCGACGTGTACGACGAAGTGGTCGAGCGTCTCGCCGCGCGTGCGAAGTCGATCAAGGTCGGCGATCCGTCGTCGCGCGAAACGTCGATGGGGCCGCTCATCTCCGCGGCGCAGATGAAGACCGTGCTGGGCTATGTCGAAACGGGCCGCGCCGAAGGGGCGTCGCTCGTAGCCGGCGGCGCGCGGGTGGGCGAGCGCGGCTTCTTTGTCGAGCCGACTGTGTTTGCCAACGTCGAGCATGAAATGCGCATTTCGCAGGAGGAGATCTTCGGGCCAGTGGCGAGCGTGATTCGTTTCAACGACGAAGCCGACGCGATAAGGATTGCCAATGGCACGTTGTATAGCCTCGCGGCGGGCGTGTGGAGTGCGGACATCGGCCGGGTGCATCGGGTTGCGCGGGATCTGAAGGCGGGGACCGTGTGGATCAACACATACGGCTACACCGATGTGCGCCTGCCGTGGGGAGGATCGGGCGACTCGGGATTTGGCCGCGAACACGGCGACGTTGCGATTGAGAACTTCACTGAACCCAAGGCGGTGTGGCTCGCTATCGATCAGTAGCGTTAAAAAAGGATCGAACGCGCGCGGCGTTCGATCCTTTCTTGTTTGCGTTTGACGGTATGCGAGAGAGAGCGAGTTTCTGATCGCTCTCTCTCTTTTGAGCCTCAAGCCCCCTGCAATGCCATCCGTTCACGCAGTTTGATGAGCGCCAGCACGACATCGATAGTCGGCGTGGGCTCCGCGACGAGGCGGCCCATTTCCTGCACGACCGTCAGCAGCGGATCGATCTCCATCGGCCGACGATTCTCCAGGTCGACCAGCGTCGAGGTCTTGTGCGCGCCGACCGCGCCCGCGCCATCGATACGCTTTTCCACGTCGACGCGAAAGTGCACGCCGAATTGATCCGCAATGCGCTTGGCTTCGAGCATCATCGTGCGCGATACCGCGCGCGTGCCGGGGTCGCTGGTGAGCACGTCGAGCGTGGCATGCGTCAATGCGCTGATCGGGTTGAAGCACAGGTTGCCCCATAGTTTCAGCCAGATTTCGTCGCGGATATTGTCGCGAATCGGCGCCTCGAAACCTGCCGCCTGCATGATCTCGTGCAATTGCTGAATGCGCGGCGTGCGTTCTCCGCTCGGCTCGCCGATCGGGAATTTCTTGCCATACACGTGTTTGATCACGCCCGGTTCGACGATTTCGGCGGCGGGGTACAGCACGCAGCCGATCGCCCGTTCGGGCCCGAGCTTCGTCCATTGGCTGCCGTCCGGGTCGACGCTGGCGAGACGCGTGCCGGCGAATCGGCCGCCGTGCTGATAGAAGTACCAGTACGGAATGCCGTTGACGCCCGTGACGATGGCCGTGTGCTTGCCGAGCAGCGGCTGCATTGCGTCGACCACGCCGGGCAGCGAATGTGCCTTTAGCGTAATGATCACGAAGTCCTGCACGCCGAGCTCGCGCGGATCGGACGTGCAGCGCACGGGCGCGCTGAACGTCTCGCCGTCCATGATCAGACGCGCGCCGTGCTCGCGCATTGCCGCGAGATGCGGACCGCGCGCGACGAAACTCACATCCGCACCGGCGCGTGCAAGTTGCACACCCATCAAGCCGCCGATCGCTCCCGCTCCGAAGACACAGATCTTCATGATGCCGCTCCTCTGATGATGAAAAGTCGCTTGCCCGATGCCGTATCTCGCCGTGCACGGTTTGCGGGTCATTGTTCGAGCATACGGGGGCGGGACGATTGCAGATAGTTAAAGTTTGTCGACGAATGCATTAGGGATGGGTTATGGATGACGCGACGCCCGAGAACGCGGGAAGGGAACTGTACTGAACCGGGAAGTAAGGCGGGAAGCGGACGAATGCCGCAATTGATTGGGGAATCTCTTAAGCCTAGGAAATCTACGTGGGCGCAGAACGCGACTTCTTTGAGAAGTTACGCATGCAGGCGACATCGCAAAACAGCATGTTGAGAGTGGCGCCAGAAAGTCATAGGTTGATGTGAGCTATCCCGTCGTGTTCTTGTGTGTGGCGCCCGTGTGGATAACTTTTCAACCGTTCAAAATACCGGCGAACGGCGGTCGCACGTATTGCCACAAATCAGCCCTGTTGAACACATTGGCGTGGCTCTATTTATTTGCGGAGGATACGGCTCGACATGAGTTGCCGCCTTCTCGTTGAAACCAGCCTCCCGGTCGACAAGATTGCCCGCCGATGCGGAATCGGCAGCGGCGGACGCCTTTCCAAACTCTTCCGCACTCTCCTTGCGACGACACCGACCGGGTATCGTTCGTTCAAGCGACAAACATACAAACTGTCGCAACGAACCGTTTAAGGGGCGGGTGGTATTGAGGCGGTCGCGGCACGTGCGCCTCAAACCAGCTTCCTTGTTGTGGGACATACGATCCAACTTCACACGTACGGCGGCGTCATTGCACGTTTGGGTTCTGTCGCATCATCTGCGTCCTGTGCGATGCGCTCGAGCGAAACGGCGTGATTGGCCGCGCCGAGTGCTCAATGTCCAACTCCCTCACCCCCGCCTCACCATCAAAAACCCCACCCCAATCGCCGCCAGAAATCCCCCACAGCAGCGATTAAACCACCGCCTTACCCTGGCACGCACCAGCCACTTCCCAAGATACATCCCGGCCCACGAATACAACGCAATAGCAAACCACTCCAGCACGAGAAAGCTCGCCCCGAGCACCGCAAACTGCGGCAACATTGGCTTCGCAATATCAACAAACTGCGGCAAGAACGCGGTAAACACGAGAATAGCCTTCGGATTGCCGGCGGCCACGAGAAACTCCCTTCGCGCGACCCGCCCAAGCGACGCCTCTTCCTGCTGCGTCGTGTCGATCGTAGGCGCATCGCTCCGCCAGAGCTGAATGGCCAACCAGATCAGATAAGCCGCGCCGGCCAGTTTGATCGCGAGAAAGAACCACTCCGAGGCGTGCAACACAACCGCAAGACCGGTTGCGGCAAGCACGAGCATCACGGCGAATGCGACCAGGCGCCCCATGCCGCCGACGAACGCGGTCATGAAACCGTGACGCGCCGCTACATTGATCGACAGTAGATTATTAGGCCCAGGCGCGAGATTGATCGCAAAGCAGGCAGGCAGGAAGAACAGCCAGGCGGTGATGGACATGACGGCTCGCAGGTAAAACGCAATTGCCACGGAGCGCGGCACGCTATTGCAAATTGTAGCGAACCCGGCCGACCCGATGTCGACGATGCGCTTAATTCACCGCTTTGACAAACCCCGGATCGCCGATCAAAGCGTCGACGCTCAACTTGACGGTATCTTCAATAGCGATGGTGCTACTGGTGAACTTCGGCGACTTTTGCTTGACCGTCTTGGTGGTCGAAAACACGACCTTCTGGGTCGCGGCGTCGGTCACCACATAACGCATTTTCAGCGTCCACAACGCCGGCGAGCGTGTGTCGTCCACAGTGAATTTCTCGATGCTGCCGCTGAGAACGCGCTCGCCTGCGTCGAGATGAAAGCCGGCGATCCGTAGACTGGTCACAATGCCGTTGCGCACGGTTTCATTGATATCGTCCTTGAGCACGATGCCCGTCATCGCCGTGTTTTCGATGCGGTTCGGCGACACTTGTCCGCTGCGAGCGGGCATATAGGCGAAGTCACGGGCAGGGGCAACGCTGAGCCAGCCGGTCGGATGCGCTACCGCGCGCGGCGAGCTATTCAGGCCGAACCAAGACCACGAGCAGGCGGAGAGCATCAACGGCAGCGCGATCGTCCCGCATCCCTTGAGCACGGTCGATGTCAAAGGTGAACGCGTGGAATTGAGCGACTGCGGCAGAGACGCGCTCCGATGCGGCGACTCAGTCGCTGTGCTGGAAAAAGCGGCGGTCGAGGTCAGAGGAGTTGCCCTTTTAGATTGAATCAAGCCGGGGAATAAACGACATGGTAACAGCGGCCCGGACTCGCGCATCTCTTATTCAGGGAGCGCTCTGCCTCTCGCAAGGAAGAAACACGTCAAGCCGTCAGAAGAACCCGGCTTTTCCTTGAGTCATATCCACCAACGCTCGCTGGGCATCATCGACCGCGTTGATGGGCAAACGGATCGTCATTTTCACCAGCATCGCGTAGGCGCTGTCCACGAGCGCATAGCCTTCGGCATCGATCCATCGGCGCACTTTCGCCTCGTCGGCGTAACTCACCTCGACGATCAGCGAAACCTGTGCAATCCGCTCGACGCGCGGCGCATCCAGCAGCGCCGAAGCGATCGCATCCGTGTACGCGCGCACGAGGCCGCCGGCGCCGAGCTTCACGCCGCCGTAATAGCGCACGACGGCGGCCAGCACGCCGTCCAGATCGTGATGCCGCAACACTTCGAGAATCGGCCGGCCGGCGGTGCCGGAGGGCTCGCCGTCGTCGGACATGCCGGACTGGCCGCCTGCCAGCAGCGCCCAGCAGACATGCGTCGCGGCAGGATGCTCGTCGCGCAGGCGCCGCAATTCGGCCATCGCGGCGTCGCGGTCGGCGACCGGTAGCGCGTACGCAATGAATCGGCTCTTGCGAATCTCGAGTTCCGCGCTCAACGGCGCGGGCAGGGTGTAAGTGGGCAAGGCAAAGACTTCGGTGAATGGAAACGCTGACCGCGCGCGGTCTTACGCCCGCCATGGTAACGGATCGACGGCTCGCTAATGGACAATCTCCGAGACGGCCATGCACGGCACGCACGGCGCGCGCCAGTCGGAAATCGCCCGTTCGTCTACAATCTTCCGCTGAACACGCGCGGCTGTCCGCCGGAACCAGCGCGTCAAAGGAGACGACATGCTTGACCTATCCACGTTAGGGACTTTCGTAGCCGTTGTACTCGGGCTCTTTCTGATTCCGGGTCCGGCGGTGCTGCTGGTGTTGACGCGCACCGTGCATGGCGGCCGCAAGGCCGGCATTCTCACCGGCCTCGGCATTGCGGTTGGCGATTTCATTCATACGCTGGGCGCCTCGGTCGGCCTCTCGGCGCTACTGATGACCTCGGCGCTGGCCTTCAACGCGGTCAAGTTCGTCGGCGCGGCCTACCTCGTTTAACTGGGCATTCGCGCGTTGCGCGAGAAGCAGGCGAGCGCGCATATGCCGACCGTCGCCCCGGTGTCGGCCTCGAAAGCCTTCTTTCAGGCCATTCCCGCCGAAGTGCTGAATCCCAAGACCGCACTGTTTTTCCTCGCGTTTCTGCCGCAGTTCGTTCGTCCCGAACACGGTTCCACGTTTCTGCAGTTCACCACGCTGGGCCTCATCTTTGTCGGCATGAGTGCGCTTTACACGACGCTGATCGTGTTGACGATTCGTCCGCTGGGCAAATTCGTCAAGCGTCTGACGTGGCTGACGCGCTGGCAGAACAAGATCATCGGTGTGCTGTTCATTTCGCTCGGCCTGCGCGTGGCCACGCAAACGCGTTGATCGATCCGCGCGGCCTCGCTTCTCCGCAGCGTCAGCGAGGCCGCATTCCCGCTAGATATTGCGGCGCTGGCGTCTGAGACGGCCTTCGCGCGCGTACTCCATCTGACCTTCCGTGCGGACCGCGAGCCTTTCCTGCTCGGCGCGGCTCATCTGCCGCGTATCGTCGATGTCGCCGACACGCAGCACTTCCTGCGCAATCCTGATGCGCAGCGTCATCAACGGTTCGCCGCGCTCGACCAGCGTGCGGTCCGCGGCGCGCGCCTGCTGAACGCCGCAGTCGATCAGGTTGCGCAGTTCCAGCAGCGTGAGCCGCTGCCGCTGGATTTCGAGGATGAGCCGCTGGACGGCCTGTTCGTCGCGCGTGCGCCACCAGGCGCGCAGCTCGGCGAGCGTGGGAGGTTCGAAGGGTGGAAGGCGCATTGCTCAGACGAAAAAGTACTGTATATATGTACAGTATATCCCGTCTTTTTACGGAATCGCGTAGAGCGCGTTCGCCGGTTCACGGGCGTCGCAGGCGAGGGCGTGAATAGCTCAGGACAGCGCGAGCATGATGGACGTGGACACCACGATGATGAAAAGACACGCGGCGGTGAGAATGTCGTAGGGATAGTTCATGTTATGAGCATCTGACGTAGCGGTGTGAAGGGCCATCATAGGGATAAGCGCGCGGCACGACTGTTAAGCTTTGCAAGACCTAGGCGCTGTCCGGCTACGTATGACTGGAGGGGAAAAGATGAACGAGGCAGCAACGCGCGTGCCTACGCATGCACCGGAGATCGAGTTCTGGTTCGACTTCGGCAGCAACTACAGCTACCTCAGCGTCATGCGCGTCGAAGCTGAGGCTGCGGCGCGAGGCGTGCGGATTCTCTGGCGTCCCTTCTTGCTGGGGCCGGTCTTTCGCGACCTCGGTTTCGACAATTCGCCGTTCGTGCTGCAGAAGGAGAAGGGCGCATATGTGTGGAAGGACATGGAACGGCAATGCCGTAAATACGGCATCGCCCTGACGCGTCCCACCACGTTCCCGCGCGCGGCGCTTCTTGCAATGCGCGTGGCGCTGCTCGGCGCGGATCGCGAATGGATTGCCGCCTACTGCCGCAAGATCATGCAACTGAACTTCGCGCATGACCGCGATATCGGTTCGATGGAGGTGGTGAGCGAAGCGCTCGATGAACTGGATTTGCCGGCGCGGGAGATCATCGCCGAAGCGCAAAGCGACGCGAACAAACTGCGCTTGCGTGAACAGACCGCGGCAGCCGTGGCCCGAGGGATTTTCGGCGCGCCGACGTTCTTTGTCGGCGATGAAATGTTCTGGGGCAACGACCGACTGGACGATGCGTTGGACTACTGCGCATCGCTCGCCACGCGCGGCTAACGTGACGAATGGTGACGAATGGTGACGAATGCGCGGCGCGCGATCGGCGCGCAAGCGAGTTATTCGTTGCCGTCCTGACAAAAACGCCGACCCGGCACGTGCGAGACGACAGCCTGAGCGATTTCAAGCGGCGTACTCTCGGCGGGCACCACCCGGCGGCTCGATTCGGGCGTGTGCTTCATGGTCCATTCGACGAGCCGGTATGAGCGCCCCCAAGGATGCTGCAGCGGGTCCGAGACCTTGCATGAGTGAATCTGGCTGACCCATTCGTTGCCGGGCATGGTGCGCAGATGCTCGAATACCGTGTCTTCAACCATGGTTTGACTCCTTCTTCGCGGGCCTGCAGCCCATCTTCTGGCGCGTCGTCGACACCCCGGGGGAAAAAGCGCCGCCGATGTTCTGGCGGCTTCAACAGGGGATGTTGTGCCTCATGGTTACAGCAAAGAATTAAGCCAGACTTAAGAAGGCGCAAAAGCGGATCGCGTAAAAGCGTGGTCGCCGCGATCGGGCTCTCAAGACCTCGCGAAATCCGCCGTTATTACAGCGATTGGGGGTCGCCAACCCCGCTTCGCCTTCTGGCCCGCACCTATATAGTGACGAACCTCGCCCAAACGCCGCTTTCCGAGCGCCTTCGCTCGCTCGTCGATACCGTGCAGCACAACGAGCGCACGCTGCGGCGCTTCCAGAACGTCGAGTTGCGTTTGATCGGCGCTCAGGACTTCGCATCGTTTCTCGACACGCTGTTCACCCAGTTGCCGCGGGAATTTTCGCTGACGGGCGTGACGCTCTGGCTCGACGACCGCGCGCCGATGCTGCGCGAGCTGCTCGAACCGGTCGCCTTGCGCGCACTCGATCAGTCGAAGCTGCGCACCTCGCGCGAAGGCGGTCTTGCCGCACAAGGTCTGTGCGAGGAGGGCCGGCCGTGGCTCGGTAAGCCGCACGACATGGATGACGCGGCGCGACGCGCGTTCTTCGGCGACACCGAAGCACCGGCAAGCGCCATCCTGTTGCCGCTTGCCGCGGGCGACACCGTCAGCGGCTATCTCTGTCTCGGCAGCGACGACCCGGCGCGTTTCGGCCAAGGCATGGCCACCGACATTCTGGAGCGCTTCGCGAGCATCGTGACAGCGAGTCTCGACAACGTGGCGCATCGCGAGCGGCTCAAACAACTGGGCATGACCGATTCGTTGACGGGCCTCGCCAATCGCCGCTATTTCGACGAGCGGCTGCGCGAGGAGATCATGCGCGCCGTTCGCTATTGCGTGCCGGTGGCATGTCTGTTCATCGATATCGACAGCTTCAAACGGATCAACGACACCTACGGCCATCAGACCGGCGACCGCGCGTTGGCGGCGGTGGCGGCTTGCGTGCGGCAACAGGTGCGCCTGGGCGATACCGTGGCGCGTTATGGCGGCGAAGAATTCGCGGCGCTGCTACAGGGCGACCGCGCCGATGCGCTCACGGTCGCCGAGCGTGTGCGCCTCGCGGTCGAGCGACTCGCTTTGCAGGACGATCATGGCGAGCGCATCGCCTTGACGGTGTCGATCGGTGTGGCGGCGCGTACGATCAGCGGCACGCCGACCGAGGCGGCCAAGCTAGGCGGCGCGATGATGGAAGAAGCCGATCGCGCGATGTATCAGGCCAAACGCAACGGCCGCAATCGCATCGAGGCGCTGGTGAATGCGGGCGGCGAGAAGATGGCTCGTTGATGTGAGCCGCTGAAGCGCGCATCGAACTTGCGTGACCGGCTGCTCGGCGCGCATGCCGCTTGAGGTTCTCAAGTGCCCGGCGCATCCGGCGGCACACCCAGCAATTGCAGCGCTCCGCCCGTCACTCCGCTGAACACCGGACCGGCCACCGTCCCACCATAAAACGCCTTGCCCGCCGGGTCGTCGATCATCACGGCGACGATCAGGCGGGGGTCGCTCATCGGCGCCATGCCGACGAACAACGCGCGGTAGCGGTTTTTCGCGTAGGTCGCGCCGACCTGTTTGCGCGCCGTGCCGGTCTTGCCGCCGATCCGGTAGCCTTCCACCGTCGCCGCGCGTCCTGTGCCGCCCACGCCGGTCGCCATTTCCAGCATCGAGCGGATGGCGCGTGCGGTGGTCGGCGTCGTAACCGCCTGGCCCTTGCCGTCGGATTGCGCGGCCGCGCCCGCTCCATTGCGCAACAGACTCACGCGATGCATCGTGCCGTCGCCGGCATAGGCCGTGTACACCTGCGCCATCTGCAGTAGCGACGTGGACAGCCCGTAGCCGTACGCCATGGTCGCCTGTTCGATCGGCCGCCAGCGTTTGTACGGACGCACCTTGCCCGACGCCACGCCCGGAAAGGTCAGCTCGGGCCGCAGACCGAGCCCGTATTCCTGATACTTGGTCCAGATCTTTTCTGCCGGCAGATTCAGCGCGAGCTTGGCGAGCGCGATATTGCTCGACTTCTGCACGGCTTCGGCGACGGTCATCACGCCATGATTCGAGGTGTCGTGGATGACGGCCGGCCCGATCTTGTACCAGCCAGGCGCGGTATCGATGACACTCTGCGGCCGCACCTTGCCCTCGTCGATCGAGAGCGCGACGACCACCGGCTTGATCGTCGAGCCCGGCTCGAAGGTGTCGACCACCGCGCGATTGCGCAACTGGCGGCCGGTCAGGCGGGCGCGGTCATTCGGATCGAAGCTCGGGTAGTTGGCGAGCGCCAGAATCTCGCCGTTGCGCGCGTCGAGCACCACCACGCTGCCGGCTTCGGCGTGATGTTTGGCAATCGCGTCCTTCAGTTGCGCATAGGCGAGCTGCTGAATCCGCCGGTCGATCGTCAGATGGATGGTCTCGCCGTTCTGCGCGGGCACGAGCGGCCGGGTCTCGGACACCACGCGGCCCAGACGGTCACGGATCACTTCGCGCTGGCCGGGCACGCCGAGCAGTTGCTCGTTGGCCGCGAGTTCGACGCCTTCCTGGCCGTTGTCCTCGATATCCGTGAAGCCGACCACGTGCGCCGCCGATTCGCCTTCGGGATAAAAGCGCTTCGAATCGGCGATCTGCGTGATGCCCGCGAGGCCAAGCTTGGACAGATGCCCGGCGGTCTCGGCGTCCACCTGGCGCTTGAGCAGGACGAAGGTCTTGTCGCCGTTCAGACGCCGGCGCAGTTCCGCCAGCGGCAGATCGAGCAGCTTCGAGAGCGGCGCGATCGCGGCTTCGTCGATCAGTTTGGGCGAAGCCCAGATCTCGTAAGTCGCGAGGCTGACGGCGAGCATCGAGCCATTGCGATCGACGATCCGCCCGCGCGTCGCGTCGAGTTCGATGGTGCGCTGATAGCGCTTTTGCCCTTGGTCGACGTAGAAGTCCTGGTTCACCACCTGCACCCAGAACGCGCGCCCCGCGAGCGAGGCGAACGCGCCGAACACCAGCAGGACGATGAATTTCGAACGCCACATCGGCAGGCGCGCGGCCAGCAACTGGTTCTTCGCGACGGGCGCGTAGGGGTCGTGCGGCTGCGATTTCTTCTTCTGGATCATTGGGTGCGGATAACGAACAGCTCGATTAACTTGCGCCGCCCGAATCGGCGGCGGTGAATACCTTGAGTTGCCAGCGGAATCGCACGGCCAGCATGCGCACCGCGAAACCGCCTGCGAGCACCACGACCGACGCCGGCCCCGGCGCCACGCCGCAGGCTTGCAAGGCCACATACACGGCGCCGGCGCCGAGGGCGATGCTGGCGTACAACTCCTGACGCAACACCAGCGGCATCTGGTTGCACAGCACGTCGCGCAACATGCCGCCGCACACGCCGGTGATCGCGCCGGCCAGCACGACAATGGCGGGGCTTACGTCCAGCGTCGCGGCCACGTCGCAGCCGATCACCGTGAAGGCGATCAGGCCGATCGCGTCAACCGTGACGAAGAGCCTCTGCCAGTTGCGCAGCCACTTCGCGCACGCCGCGGCAACCGACGCCGCCCCGATTGTAATGAGAACGTAATCTGGATGCGAGATCCACGCAAGGGGATAGTGACCGAGCAGGACGTCGCGCACCGTGCCGCCGCCGAGCGCGGTGACGGTGCCGACGAGGCACAGACCGAAGCGATCCATGCCGCGGCGCATGCCCATGAGCGCGCCGGACATGGCTTCCGCGACGATCGCGAGCAGGTAGAGGAGATGGAGCAGCATGACGGCGAGCCTCGATGAACGGCGCTCGCGGCGGCTCCGGCGTGGAGCGCATCTGCGCGGCGGGCGTTAAAAAAGCGGCCATTATCGTAAGCGTGCCGTTAGCATGAAAATGCCTTAAGCAAAATTCGGCGATGCCAAATTCGGCTTAATCTGGTTGCGGTTCGGCGCGTGGTAAGCGTTTGCTGAGCAAGGCGACACCAGGTACGCCAGAGGTGGTCCAAGGTGGACCGAGGCGCGCGCGGGCGTAAAAAAAACCGCGCGGACTTAAAAAATCCGCGCGGCTCTTTCGTTCGATTAATGCGTCGACTCCGACGCGGCGTGTTAAAGAGGCGCTCCCTGCCTGTTGAGCGCCTTCTTTTTTTTGTGCTGCTTGTGCCGGTTTCGGCCGGTCTGACAATACTCAGGCCGGCAGCGCGAAACTCGAAATCGCTTCGCGCAACACACCCACCTGGTCCTTCAGCGAATGCGCCGCCGCCGCCGCCTCTTCGACCAGTGCCGCGTTCTGCTGCGTGACCTGATCCATTTCGCCGACCGCGCGATTGACCTGCTCGATGCCCGCGCTCTGTTCGCGCGAGGCATTGCTGATCTCTTCGAGAATCTCATTCACGCGACGCACCGACTGCACGATTTCGCCCATCGTCGAACCCGCATTGGCGACCAGCGACGCGCCGGCTTCCACCGTATTCGTCGAGGTTTCGATCAAGGCCTTGATTTCCTTCGCCGCCGTGGCCGAACGTTGCGCGAGGCTGCGCACTTCGGCCGCGACCACCGCGAAACCACGACCCTGTTCGCCGGCGCGGGCCGCTTCGACTGCCGCGTTGAGCGCGAGAATGTTGGTCTGGAAGGCGATGCCGTCGATCACGCCGATGATGTCGCCGATCTGCCGCGAGCTGGCGGTGATCTCGCCCATCGTGCGGACCACGTCGTCGACCACGCGGCTGCCGCGCGTGGCGACATCTGCGGCCTGGCCGGCGAGGTGCGCGGCCTGCAGCGCGCTGTCCGCGTTCTGCTTCACGTTGACCGTCATCTGATCCATGCTCGACGCCGTTTCGACGAGCGCGGCCGCCTGTTCTTCCGTGCGTTGCGAGAGATCCGTGTTGCCGGCGGCGATTTCGGTCGCGCCGATATTGATGCTCTCAGTGCCGAGACGCACGCGCGACACCGTCTCGACGAGACCGGCCTGCATCGTCTGGAGCGCATGCAGCAGGCTGCCGGTGTAGTCCGACTGAACCGGCACGCGCGTGGCGAGATTGCCGCGCGCCATCAGCTGCGCGTGTTCCACGGCCACTTCGAGATCGCCGCCGAGCGTGCGGCGAATGCTGCGCAGCACCAGCAGCATGACGGCGGTGGCGATCGCGCCGAGCGTGACGGTGATGACGAGCCAGCGCAGCAGATTGGCGTAGAACGCGCTTTGCACGTCATCCATATACATGCCGGTGACGAGATACCAGTCCCACGGCGCGAAGTGAATCGAGTAGCTGGTTTTGGCGACCGGTTTGTCGCTCCCCGGCTTGGACCACAGGTAGTCGACAAAGCCGCCGCCCTCGCGATTGCCCGCGTTGACGATATCGACGAACAGATGGTTGCCCGCCGGATCGGTGAACTGCGCGAGATTCTTGCCGACCATTTCCGGTTTGATCGGATGCATCAGCATGGCGGGCTGCGAATCGTTGACGGAGATGTAGCCGTCTTTACCGTAGCGCATGGCCGCGAGGCTTTCCAGCGCCTGCTTCTTCGCTTCGTCTTCGGTAATGGTGTGCTGCTGCGCGAGCGTGTAGTAACGGCCGACGATGTGGTTGGCCTGGTCGATCAGCGATTTCAGCTGATCGCGGCGGTCCGAGATCATCGAGGCACGGTTTTGCCATGCGCCGAAGCCGCCGATCAGGATCAGGCCGATCCAGAGGACGGCGATCATCGAGGCCAGTTTTCTGTTCAAAGTCATAGCGGTTTTTGCTTTCGCACAGTGGTCGGTCAGGGATTGGATTCGCTTGTGGCGAGTGGCTTGTCGCTGACTGTGTTTACGGCGCGGCGGCATGGGGTCCGCAGGGCAGGGGAAACCCGCTGTTAAACATTTCTATTCGTCTGACTAAAGAGACCTTTTACCGTTGGAACGGCATTTTTTATGTTTCATCAAGTGGATTTATTCATTTTTTGCTTATTCAATCAGGCTTTCTCGCTATTGCCAATTAAAAATGTCGGTGTTGATGAATCGGCATTAATAATTAAGGCTTTCCGTAATTAAAAAACGAATATTAAAAACTCAACATCGCCACAACTGTTGACGACCAAAACGAAGGGACGCACCGCCCATCAAAGCGCCGCCATACGATTGCATCAGGATTCCACAAAACGCCAATAAAATCCAAGTCACGGTTCGCATTAGTGAATCGCAAAAAACGACACATTTTTCCACTTATCCGCAAATGGAGATAACCGCTGCCACGAAAAAGACGAATAAATAAAAATTCCGCTATAGTCGCCATTTTCCAGTCGTCAGTCGGGCAAAAGAAGAGCACCAATAAGCCCGCCACCAGGAGTACATAAAATGAACGCCCGCGAACCCGCTTTCGTCTCCGCTTCCCGCAGCGCGCGCCTGCGCCAGATGCTCGTCAGCAACGAACTCGAATTCATGATGGAGGCCCATAACGGCCTGTCCGCGCGGATCGTCCGCGAAGCCGGCTTCAAGGCGATCTGGGGCTCGGGCCTCGCGATCTCCGCGCAGTACGGCGTGCGCGACAACAATGAAGCAAGCTGGACGCAAGTCGTCGACACGCTCGAATTCATGGCCGACGCCAGCGATCTGCCGATCCTGCTCGACGGCGATACCGGCTACGGCAACTTCAACAACGTGCGCCGCCTCGTGCGCAAACTCGAACAGCGCGGCATTGCCGGCGTGTGTATCGAAGACAAGCAATTCCCCAAGACCAACAGCTTCATCAACGGCGAAGCGCAGCCGCTTGCCGATATGGACGAGTTCTGCGGCAAGATCAAAGCCGGTAAAGACTCGCAGTCCGATGAGAATTTTTCGATCGTCGCACGAGTTGAAGCGTTGATCGCCGGCTGGGGCATGGACGAGGCGCTGCGTCGCGCGGAAGCCTATCGCCAGGCCGGCGCGGATGCGATCCTGATTCACAGCAAGCTCTCGCGTCCCGACGAAATTCTCGAATTCGCGCGCGAATGGGCCGGCCGCGGTCCGCTCGTGATCGTGCCGACCAAGTACTACAGCACGCCAACCGAAGTCTTCCGCGAAGCCGGCATCAGCACGGTAATCTGGGCGAACCATCTGATCCGCGCGGCGACCTCGGCGATGCAGGCCGTTGCCAAGGAAATCCACGCGAGCGAAACGCTCGTCAACGTGGAAGACAGCATTGCCGCGGTCAACGAAATCTTCCGCCTCCAGGACGCCGACGAATACTCGGAAGCCGAAGACCGCTATCTGTCGAGCGGCCGTGCGGCCGGTTCCGCGGTCGTGCTCGCGGCGAGCCGCGGCAAGGGCCTCGAAGCCGTCACCGAAGACCGTCCGAAAGTGATGCTGCCGATTGCCGGCAAGCCGCTCTTGCGCTGGCTCGTCGATGCGTTCAAGAAGCAGGGCGTGAACGACATCACCGTGGTCGGCGGTTATCGCGCCGATGCGATCGACACGGCCGGCATCAAGCTCGTCGTCAACGAACAGCATGCGCAAACCGGCGAACTCGCGTCGCTTGCCTGCGCGATCGACAAGCTGGCCGGCGACACGGTGGTCTCGTACGGCGATCTGCTGTTCCGCAGCTATATCCTGCGCGATCTCGTGGAGAGCGAAGCGGCGTTCAGCGTGGTGGTCGATTCGTCGCTGACCGACGCGGAAAACGCCAGCGTGCGCGATTTCGCGTGGTGCTCGGCGGCCGACGACCGCGGTTTGTTCGGCAACAAGGTCGTGCTGCGTCACGTGTCGAGCGGGCAGGACGCCACGTCGGCCATCGCGTCGCAAACGCCGCATGGCCGTTGGGTCGGTTTGCTGAACGTGCGTGGTGAAGGCCGTGAGCGTTTGCAGGCGGTCATGAGCCAATTGCAGGCGCGCCCGGATTTCGCGTCGCTCGACATGCCCGCGTTGCTGAACGCGCTGATCGAAGCAGGCGAGTCGATCGAAGTGCAATACGTGCACGGCCACTGGCGCGGCGTGAACGACCTCGAGGACTTCCGCCGTGCGGGCGACTTCGCGCATGCACAAGCGCCGTTCGCGGCCGCGGTCGGCCGTGCGGGCAAAGGCGCGGCGGACGCAGCGAGCGGAGCCGCGCAATGATCGAGGCAGCACAGTTCGTCGAGGCGGCGCGCGAGCGCGGCTTCGACTGGTATGCGGGCGTGCCGTGCTCGTATCTGACGCCGTTCATCAACTACGTGTTGCAGGACGAGTCGCTGCATTACGTGTCGGCGGCCAATGAAGGCGACGCCGTCGCGTTGATCGCGGGCGTCACGCTCGGCGCGCAAAACGGCCGGCGCGGCATCACCATGATGCAGAACTCCGGGCTCGGCAATGCCGTGAGCCCGTTGACCTCGCTCACGTGGACCTTCCGTCTGCCGCAATTGCTGATCGTCACGTGGCGCGGCCAGCCCGGTGTCGCTGACGAACCGCAGCACGCGCTGATGGGTCCCGTCACACCCGCGATGCTGGAGACGATGGAGATCCCCTGGGAAACCTTCCCGACGGAAGCCGACGCAATCGGCCCGGCTCTCGATCGCGCCATCACGCATATGGATGAAACCGGCCGCCCGTACGCGCTCGTCATGCAGAAGGGCAGCGTGGCGCCGTACGAGTTGAAGGACGGCGGCGCGAGCGAGCGCCGCGCACCCGTCACGCCGCAATCGCAGTTCACGAACGTGGCGGCGAGCGAACTGGCTTCGCGTCACGACGCGCTGAACAAGGTGATCGCGCACACGCCGCTCGACTCGACGGTGGTACTCGCGTCGACCGGCTTTTGCGGGCGCGAACTCTACGCGATCGACGACCGGCCGAACCAGTTGTACATGGTCGGCTCGATGGGTTGCGTGACGCCGTTCGCGCTGGGTCTTGCGCTCGCGCGTCCCGACCTGCACGTGGTCGCGCTCGACGGCGACGGCGCCGCGTTGATGCGCATGGGCGCGTTCGCCACCATCGGCGCGTACGGTCCGTCGAATCTCACGCACGTGCTGCTCGACAACGGCGCGCACGATTCCACCGGCGGTCAGGCGACGGTGTCGTCACAGGTTTCGTTTGCGGGCGTGGCCGCGGCGTGCGGTTATGCGTCGGCGGTCGAAAGCGACGACGCGAACGTGATCGACGCCCTGTTCGAAGCGGCGCCGCTCGACGGCCCGCGCTTCGCGCGTCTCATCATTCGCCGCGGCACGCCCGACGGGCTGCCGCGTCCCACCATCACTCCGCCCGATGTGAAGACGCGTCTGATGCGCCACATCGGCGCCGCTTAAAGTCAAGGAGCGCTCATGCTGCTGCTCAATCCCGGCCCGGTGACGCTCACCGAACGCGTTCGCAATAGCCTGTTGCAGACGGATCTGTGTCACCGCGAAAGCGAGTTTTTCGATTTGCAGGAAGAGGCGCGCACGCGCCTCGTCGATCTGTACGGTCTCGACGCGAGCGAATGGCAAGCGGTGCTGATGACCGGCTCCGGCACGGCGGCCGTCGAAAGCATGACCGCCGCGCTGGTGCCGCAAAACGGCAAGCTGCTCGTCGTGGAAAACGGCGTGTACGGCGAGCGTATTTCGCAGATCGCCACGCAGTACGGCATCGCGCATGAATCGCTGAAGCACGACTGGATGCAGGCGCCCGATCTCGCGAAGATCGCCGAACGCCTCGACGCGGACAAGGCGTTCACGCACGTCGCCGTGATTCATCACGAAACCACCACGGGCCGCCTGAACGATCTGGCCGCGCTCGGCGCGTTGTGCCGTGCACGGGGGCTGCGTCTGCTGGTGGACGGCGTGAGCAGCTTCGGCGCGGAAACGATCGATTTCGCCGACACCAGTCTCGACGCGGTGGCCGCCACGGCGAACAAATGTCTGCATGGCGTACCGGGCGCGTCGTTCGTGCTGGTGCGCCGCGCGGCGCTCGCGCAGGCGGCGAGCCGCACGTACTACCTTGACCTCGGCCGTCTCGCGAAATTGCAGGATCAGCGCAACACGCCGTTCACGCCGTCGGTGCATGCGTACTACGCACTGGTCGAAGCGCTGCGCGAACTCGCCGACGAAGGCGGCTGGCGCGCGCGTCACGCGCGCTACGCGGCGCTGGCTGAACAGGCGCGGGCGGGTCTTGCCGAGCGCGGTGTCGGCAGCGTGCTGCCGCCGGAAGAGTCGTCGGTGGTGCTGCGCGCGTACCGCTTGCCGGCAGGCATTGCGTATCCGCAACTGCACGACGCGCTGAAGGCGCGCGGCTTCGTCATCTACGCGGGGCAAGGCGGTCTGTCGGCCGAACTGTTCCGCATTTCGACGATGGGCAACATTCACGCCGCCGACATCGACCGCCTGTTGCAGGGCTTTACCGAACTGATGCGCTGATTCGCGCGTCCGGTGGCTGGCCGCGCAACGCGGTCACACCGGGTCTTTGTCCGGCGGCCCATCGGGCCGTTGCGGCTCCTCGGTGTGATGGCCGGGCGACGGCGGTACTAGCGGATCGGCTTCCGGGTCGCGATTCGGATCGGCGTTGGGGTCGGGAATCGGACTGGTATGCATGTCGTAGCTCATGGCAGCACCTTTGAGTGGAGAAGAGGCCGGTGCGGCGACGGCGTCGAACTCGCGCCGGCCGTGCTCTTCAAGCGTAGGCCTTTCCGGCGCGCCGCGTCTCCTACTTTTTCACGCGACGACCCACGCTGAGCTGCCAGTAACGCTCAGTCGCGAAGATGTCGTCATAATTGCCCGCGCCGAACGCGCGCAACTGGCTTTGGTAAGCGTTGACCGCCTCGCGTTTGAGTTGCGCGCGGCGCTGCGCATCGATCGTGTGGCCGGCGCTCGGACTGGCCGGCGTCGCGACGATGCCGCGCTGCGCGAGATCGGCGAGCCGCGCCTGCACCACGCCGGGCGTGCGCCGGTGAATCGCTTCCTCGTAACCGAACCAGGTCAGATGCGACAGGCGTGGCAGGATTTCACAGCAGGCTTCAAAGACTCGCACGTGATCGTCGTGATACAGGCCGAGCGGCATCAGCAACGTGTTGGCGGTGCTGCGGTAGATAGTTTCCTCGAGCGCCGCCGCCATTTTGCTGATGGAGGGCGAGTCCAGATACTGGCTGTCGCGAAACGGCATGCGCAGCGGAATTGCGTCGAGTACTTCGAGTGCGCGGTTGTCTTCCAGCGTGCGTTCGTGGATGGCCTGATGGGCGTCCGTGAAGCCCGACTTTTCATCCCATTCGGTATGCATCGGCTGCTCGGGTGGGGCGGCGAAGACCGTGCAGACCGCAGCGTCGGGATGGGCGGCGAGCAATGCGCCGCAACTGAAGACGGCGTCGTCGAAATGGGGCGAGACAATGAAAAGGCGTGGGCTGGTTTCGCTCATGGGACGTGTGATGGGTTCGCAACGCGCGGGCCGTTGGCGAGGCCGTTCGAGGCTCGAGCGTCACGCCGGTGCTTGGAAAAATGCGGCGTCACATCAGCTTAGGCGGAATCGTCGCGGCTTGCGCGGCGGGTTTATGGTGCGCAAGCCGCGTGCCTGATCGTGATGGTCGTGCTGATCGGGTCGAGGGTTCCCGTAGAGGCTCACCCTGGTGGGACGGAGGCTTCCTGAATTGGCTCACGATTCGAGGCAAAAAAGCTACGCTCCTTCCGCCGTCAACCCCGCCGCGCGACTGAACGCCGCCACCATGCCCGCGACGATATCCTCGCGCAGCCGGCCGTCCACCATTTTCAGCGCATACGACGGATGCCACGTCGGCACGATCAGCCGCCCGCCGTGGTCGATAGTCTGCCCCAGATATTCGGACAGATTGACGTGCGCGCCCGTCAACGCCTTCAGCGCCGTCGCGCCGAGCGTGACGACCACGCGCGGCGCGATTTGCGTGAGCTCGTGTTCCAGCCAGTACTGGCAAGCTTCGACCTCGCGCCGCGCGGGCGTGCGGTGGACGCGCTGCTGCTCCAGCGTTTCCCACTTGTAATGCTTGACGGCATAAGTCAGATAGAGCGCCGCGCGTTCGAGGCCGGCGCGCGCGAGCACCGTATCGAGCAGTTGACCGGCGGGCCCGGTGAAGGGCGCGCCGTGCTGGTTTTCGTGCTCGCCGGGTTGTTCGCCGACCACCATGAGCGCCGCCTGAGCCGGACCGGCGCCCGCGACGGCCTGCTTCGCGTTGCGCCACAACGCGCAGCGCCGGCAGGTAGCCAGCGGGCCGGTGGGCTCGCGCAGCGGTGGCGTCACCGCCGAATATTCGAGCGGCGGCATCTCCGGAACGGTGACGGTGCCACTCTGCGCGCCGAGGCGGCTACGCTCGCGCGCAAGCTGTGCGGGCAGCGGCGGACCCACAGGCGGCGTTCTCCAGTAACGCAGCGGCACGGGCGCCGGCGCTCCATTGAAGGCGCTGGCGTAATACGCGAGCCAGAGCGCCTCGGTGGGTTCGCTGGTCGTGGCTTCGCCGGCCATGGCGCCGGGTGGTAACGCCTCGGTGGTTAGCGGATTCTGCTGCTGGTGCTCGGGGCAAGAGGTCTCTCCGTCATCCGCTGCCGGCTGGCTGATTCGCAGCAACATGCCGTTCCAGAAAGCCGCGCCTCGCGGTGTCGCCAGCATCCAGGTGGAATCGCCCATGCGCTCGGCAAAGCGCTCGGCGGCCTGCGCCAGCAGATCATGATGCGGCTCGTACCAGCCGACGAATTCCGGCGGTCCCATGGACGGATCGCGCCGCCTGAACAGGGTGAGTGTCACCAGATCATTGGTTTCGTGCTCGACCGACTGGATGCGCTGATCGAGCAGCGCGCCGTCGGCGTCCTGCGGATCGAGGACGTGGCGCTCGCCGTGCGTCCAACGCCACAGGATGCGGTAGAGCAGGGACCAGCGGTCCGGCGCGCAAAAGCAGGCCGCCGTTTTCAGCCAGGCGAGCAGTTCGCGAGGAATGGCGGGCGTAGCGACGACCGGGGCGGCGGAGTTGCCGGGAGCGGCGACGCTGCTGATACCCGTGTCGACTGAATCGAATTCAACCCACTCGATCCGCTCCGGCTCGACGCCTTGCCGCAGCAGTTCCCGCGCCGCGCGGCGCCAGGCGGCAAAAGACGGTTCGATTGAAATGCGTTTCATGCGGTCGCGCCGCGGCCATGCGCAACGTAACGCGCCAGCCCATGCGGACAAAAATACTGTATGGATGTACAGTATGCGCCTGAACACCAGTCCGGATCAAGCGTGTCACGTCACGACTGCCAGGCCAGGGTCGCGCAACGACTACACGTTGCGCAAATCCTCCGGCGTGTCCACATCGCGCAAGATGCCCGCATCGTCGACGTCCAGCCGCGTCACATGCTGCGACATGAGCAAGGCCCTGGCGCCGGTATCGCCGTCGAGCGCCAGCAGCGCGTCGCGATGCTCGACGCCGAAGCCGACCGGATGTCCACGCTGCCCCTGGTAAAACGGCGCGACCAGCGATGCGCCGCCGTCCAGCGCGCGCGCCACGTCTTCGATCGTGCTGGTGGCGATGCGCGGCATGTCCGCGAGCGCGACGATCCAGCCCTCGGCGCTCTCACTGGCTTCGACGCCGGCGGCCAGACTCGCGCCCATGCCGCGTTCGGCGTCCAGCGCGAACACCACGTCGCAACCGGCATCGTTCAGGAGCCGCGCGAGCGCGTCCGAACCCGGCCGCACCACGGCCAGCACTCGCGTCACGACCCGCAGCAGCCGATGCGCGGATTCATGCGCGACCGGTGTGCCGTCCGGCATGCACGCGAGCAGTTTATTGTGCAGGCCGTCCGGGTCGAAGCGCGAACCGAAGCCGGCGGCGAGCAACACGCCAGTGGCGAGCGAGGCGTAGGCCATGGGCGGGCACCGGTAGAAAGGATGAGAAGAAAGGATGAGATCGATTGTGCGATGCAACGCAGCCACAGGCAAGCGCCAATGTCGATTCACGGCGCGGGACTGCCAAGGCCACGCCGCGCTCGCTGCGAAGCAGAACGCCATGCGCGCACGGGCCCGATCCGCCTTGAAAGCAATGGCGAAGATAGACGTGAGCGCGTCCGCCACCGCATCCGCGCTAAGCGAACGCGTTGACGAACACAAACCCGAACGCGACCGCGTCGCCATGAAACGCACTGGCGAACGCGAGTGCGTCAAACCTGCATCGTCTGCATCACCTTGTCGAGCGTGATGGGCAGATCGCGCACGCGCACGCCGGTAGCGTGATACACCGCGTTCGCAATCGCCGCCGGCACGCCCGTAATGCCGATCTCGCCGATGCCGCGTACCCCGAGCGAGTTGATATACGGATCCGGCCGGTCGATAAAGCTAATGTCGAGCGACCCGATATCGGCATTCACCGGCACGTGATACTCCGCGAGATTCGCGTTGGTGAAGCGGCCATAGCGCGTATCGAGCGAGGTCTCTTCCTGCAGCGCCGCCCCGACGCCCCACACGATGCCGCCCATCAACTGGCTGCGCGCCGTCTTCTGGTTGAGCACGCGACCCACGTCGTACACGCCGACCACACGCGCCACGCGGATCGTGCCGAGATCGGCATCGACATGCACCTCCGCGAACACCGCGCCGAACGAGTGAAGCGAGTACTTCTGCTTTTCGTCGCCGGGCTTGACGGTCGCGCTCGCCTCGATCGGCTTGCCGCCCGAGCGCGCGATGATCGCCGCCGCCGGATCGCGCTTGCCCGGTTGCGAGCGGCTCATCACCCAGCCGTTTTCCACGGTGATGTCGTCGAGCGCAATGCCATGCACGGGCGAAGCCTGATCGGCGAGCGCCAGCGCGATCAACTGGCTGCGCGCCTGACTCGCCGCGTCGCGCACGGCCGGCGACACGCTCGCGGCCGATTGCGAGCCGCCCGACCCCGGCGCTCTGGGCAGCGACGAATCGCCAAGCGCGAAGCGAATGTTTTCCGGCGCGAAGCCGAGCGCGTCGGCGGCTACCTGAGTCATCACGGTGTAGGTGCCGGTGCCGAGATCCTGGGTGCCGGAGGCGACCATCGCGGTGCCATCCGGCAAAATTCGCGCGATGGCGCTGGCCTCGCTGCGATTGGCCGGATAGGTCGCGGTCGCCATGCCCATGCCGATCAGAGTGCCGCCGTTGCGCATCGAGCGAGGGGCGGGCGGGCGCCGCGACCAGCCGAATTTCTCGGCGCCGATCTGATAACACTCGCGCAAGGACTTGCCCGACCACGGCTTGTTTTCCTGCGGGTCGGCCTCGGCGTAATTCTTGATGCGCAGCGCGAGCGGGTCCATCTTCAAGGCCGCAGCGAGTTCGTCCATGGCCGATTCGAGCGCGAACGAACCGGTCGTTTCACCCGGCGCGCGCATGAAGGTCGGCGTGCCGAGATTGAGCGGCACGATGCGGTGTGTGGTCACCTGATTCGGCACCGCGTACAGCATGCGCGTGACCATGCAGCAGGTCTCGGTCCAGTCTTCGATCACCGAGGTGTTCGAGATGCTGTCGTGGCGCATTGCGGTCAGCGTGCCGTCGTGCCGCGCGGCGAGCACGAAGTGCTGTTCGGTGCGCGGTCGCGCGCCGACCGGCCCGAACATCTGCGGCCGTTCGAGCACGAGCCGCACGGGCCGCCCAGTCTGCTTCGCCGCCATCGCGCACAACGACACATGCGACCACGACGAGCCCTTGCAACCGAAGCCGCCGCCCACGAACGGCGAAATCACGCGCACGTCGCCGGGCGACATGCCGAACGTCTTCGCGATGGCCTGCGCCGCGCCGCTGACGCCTTGCGTCGAATCGTAGAGCGTGAGTTGCGGACCGTCCCAGTGCGCCATCGTGGCGTGTGGCTCCATCGGGTTGTGATGTTCGATCGGCGTGGTGTAGGTCGCGTCCACGCGCACTGGGCCGCTTTGCAAGCCGTCGTCGAAGCTGCCGCGTTGCGTGTCGGTCTGGCGGCCTTGCGGTTTGTCCGGCGCGTGCGCGTTCGGCTTGGCTTGCGCGAAGTCCACGGTCGCGGCGCTGCTCTGATACGCGATGCGCAACTGGCGCGCGGCGTCGGTGGCGTGTTCGAGTGTGTCGGCGACCACCACGGCGACCGGCTCGTTGCTGTAGTGAATCTGGTTGTCCTGCAGCAGCGACAGGCGGCGTCCGGCCGGCGGCGCCAACGTGGGCTTGCCACCGTTCGGCAGACGCGGCGCGTTCTGATATGTCATCACGAGCAGCACGCCGGGCAGTGACTGCGAGCGGCTTGCATCGATCGAGGCGATGGTCCCACGCGCGATCGTGCTGGTGACGAGCACCGCATGCGCGAGACGTGCTTCAGGAAATTCGGCGGCATAGCGCGCTTCGCCGGTGACTTTGAGCAGACCGTCGGTGCGGTCGATGGGTTGACCGATCAGATTCATGCGACACCTCCCGCGCGGCCGGCGGCCTGGTTCACTGCGCGCACGATCGCGCGCTGCGCGAGCTGCACCTTGAAACGATTGTCGTGTTGCGGCCGCGCTTCACGTAAAGCGGCCGCGGCGGCGTTGGCCAGCGTCGCTTGCGTGAGCGGCTGGCCGTTGAGCATCTGTTCCGCGCCGCTTGCGCGCCAGGGTTTGTGCGCGACGCCGCCCAATGCGATGCGCGCGGTCTTCACGCGATCGCCATCCATCTGCAATGCGGCGGCAACCGAGACCAGCGCGAATGCGTAACTGGCGCGGTCACGCACTTTCAGATAGTGGGAGTTCGCGCTGAAGAGCGGCGGCGGAAGATCGACGGCGGTGATCAGTTCGCCCGGCTGCAAGGTGGTATCGACATCGGGCCGGTCACCAGGCAGCCGGTGGAAATCGGCGAACGCGATAGTCCGTTCGCCTGCGGGGCCGCTCACGCGCACTACCGCATCGAGCGCGGCAAGCGCCACGCTCATATCCGATGGATTCACGGCGATGCACTGCGGACTCGCGCCGAGAATCGCATGCGTGCGATTGTGGCCGTCGAGCGCCGCGCAGCCGCTGCCCGGCATGCGCTTGTTGCACTGAGTGAAGGCGGTGTCGTAGAAGTAGCCGCAACGCGTGCGTTGCAGCAGATTGCCGCCGACCGTCGCCATATTGCGCAGTTGCGACGATGCGCCCGCCAGAAATGCTTGCGAGAGCAACGGGTATTGCTCGCGCACCAGTGCGTGATTGGCGGCATCGCTATTGCGCACCAGCGCGCCGAGCCGGATGCCGCCGTCAGGCAGCGTCGTGACCGTATCGAGTCCGCGGATGTGCGTGATATCGATCAGCCGCATCGGCCGCGCTACGCCGCCCTTCATCAGATCGAGAAGATTGGTGCCGCCGCCGATGAATACCGCGCCCGGCTGCTGCGCCGCCCGCACTGCGCCGGCGACATCGCCGGCGCGTTCATAAGAGATCGCATCCATGCTGTCGCTCCGTCAGGCGTTGGGGTTGTTGCCGCCGCTGTTCTGGCCGCCGCCTTCATGCACCGCGCGTACGGCGGCCACGATGTTCGCGTAGGCGCCGCAGCGGCAAATATTGCCGCTCATGCGTTCGCGGATTTCATCGTCAGAGAGTTGGGCGGGACGGTTGCGCACATCGGCCGTGACGGTGCTGGCGGTGCCGTTGCGGAATTCATTCAAAAGGGCAGTCGCGGAACACAACTGCCCCGGCGTACAGTAACCGCACTGAAAGGCATCGTGTTCAATGAATGCGCGCTGCATCGGACTCAATGCGCCATTGGCGGCAAGCCCTTCAACCGTCGTGATGTTCTCGCCTTCATGCATCACGGCGAGTGTCAAACAGGAGTTGATGCGGCGGCTGTCGGCGAGCACCGTGCAGGCGCCGCACTGTCCGCGGTCGCAGCCTTTCTTCGTGCCCATCAGGCCCGCGTATTCCCGCAACGCATCGAGCAAGGTCACGCGCGGCTCGAGCTGCAGCGTGTACGCGCGGCCGTTCACCGTCAGCGTGACCGGGCGCGGCGGCACGGCTTGCTGAACCTGGGCCGGTGGCGCGGTTGGGGTTTGAGTCTGCGCGCGCAGATGCGGCGCCGCGCCGACCGTGGCGGCAGCGGCGGCCGATTGAAGAAAGCGGCGGCGTGAAGGTTTGGGTGGGGTGGCGGCTGAGACGTCGCCCGGATCCTGACTTTCGTTATGCTTGGACATGACGTTCTATTGACTCCATTGAAAGGTCAATGCAGGCTAGCGATGCGTCGGTATCCGAAGCGTCGCGATCCCTTGGACAGCGGGCAGCAAATTCGGTGCCGTTGCATTCACAACGGTATTAGCAAATATCGGAGACAAAAAACGTGAAGTCCATTTTCAGAGTCCAGCCTGCGCAACGACCGGTGCCGATGGTGCGAACCCTGGCGATCGTGATGGCCGTGGCGATCGTGCTGACCGCCTGCCACGGCGGCGGTGACAGTGATTCGCCGCCGCCGCAAGCCAACACGCTGCCGGGTTTCATTACCGCTTCCTCGGTGAGAACCCAGGCCTACGACGGCAACACCGACGACCTGCTCACCGCGGGCCTCGGCAAAACCGGCCTCGGGTCGGCCACGGCGCCGGCCATTGCCAACGCTGCGCAACCTACTGCCGCCGAACTCCGGCGCCTCGCCATCTGGTCGAACTATCGCGCGCTCGTCGACATGACGGCGACCGGCGGCTATGGACGCTTCTGGGGGCCAAACGTCGACCTCAACGGCAACGACACGCTCGGCGAAGGCAAGATCGCCGGCAAGGAATATCTCGCTTACGCCGACGACGGCAGCGGCACACAGAACGTCACCATGCTGGTGCAGATACCGGCAAGCTTCAATGCGGATCAGCCGTGCATTGTCACGGCAACGTCATCTGGTTCGCGTGGCGTGTACGGCGCGATTTCCGCAGCCGGCGAGTGGGGCCTCAAGCGCGGTTGCGCGGTGGCGTACACCGATAAAGGCAGCGGCAATGGCGCGCATGAACTGTCTTCCAACCTGGTCACGCTGATCGACGGCACGTTGCAGGATGCCACCGCTGCAGGCAAGAACAGTTTCTTCACGGCCAACCTGGGCAACACCGATCTCGCGACTTACAACAGCAAGTTTCCGAATCGCTATGCGTTCAAGCACGCGCACTCGCAGCAGAATCCGGAGCAGGATTGGGGCAAGGATACGTTGGAGGCGATCCAGTTCGCGTACTGGGCCCTCAACGATTCTTTCGGCACGCTGAACGGTTCGACCCGCACGGTGCGATATGCAAGCGGCAGCATCACGACTATCGCGGCCTCGGTGAGCAACGGCGGCGGCGCATCGCTCGCGGCCGCGGAACAGGATACGTCCGGTTGGATCACCGCGGTCGTCGTGGGCGAACCGCAGATCAATTTGCGCTTGCCCGCCCAGGTGTCGGTGGCTCAGGGCGGCGTGCCGGTCGGAGCATTCGGCAAACCGCTCGCCGACTACATGACGCTTGCCAACATGCTGCAACCGTGTGCGGCGCTCGCGCCCGCCGCGGCCGGCGCGCCGTATCTGTCGGCATTGCCGGTCGCCACGACCACGGCGATTCGCACCGCGAGATGCGCGTCGCTGGCAACCGCTGGCGTAATCGCGGGTGGGAACTTGACGACCCAGGCGACCAACGCGCTCGCGCTTCTGCATCAGAACGGCTATCAGACCGACTCCGATCTGCTGCAAGCGCCGATGTGGGACTCGCAAGCGGTGCCGGCCGTCGCCGTGACCTATGCGGATGCGTACGCGAAAGCGAGCGTCACCGCCAACCTCTGCGACTTCAGCTTCGGCACGACGAGTTCGACGGGAACCGCCGGTGTGACGCCGGCCGTGTCGCCGATGCCCACGGTGTTCGGCAATGGCAACGGCGTGCCGCCGACCAACGGCATCAACCTCGTCTTCAACTCGGTCGGGGGCGCGGCGGACCACCGGCTGGCGACCGCCGACGCCAGTTACCAGGGTGCCTCCTGTCTGCGTACACTGTGGACGAACGGTACGCTGACCAACAGCGTCGAGGCCATTCGCGTAAATGCGAATCTGCATGGCAAACCCACCATCATCGTGCAGGGCCGCGCGGATACGCTGGTGCCTATCAATCACGCGTCGCGGCCGTACCTCGGCCTCAATCAACTGAGCGAAGGCGGCGCGAGCAAGCTATCGTTCTACGAAGTGACGAACGCCCAGCATTTCGACGCGTTCCTCGGCGTGGCGGGTTTCGATTCGCGCTTCCTGCCGCTGCATTACTACAACCTTCAGGCGCTCAATCTGATGTGGAGTCATTTGAAGAGCGGTACGCCGCTGCCGCCGTCGCAGGTGATTCACACGATACCGCGTGGCGGCGCGCCCGGCGCCGCGCCCGCGCTGACCACGGCCAATCTGCCCGCGATCGCGGCGAATCCGGGCGTCAATGCGATCACTGTGAGCAACGGCGCGGTGAACGTGCCGAACTGAGTCGCGCACAACGGAAGCACCGGCTCGCGGCTGCGCTTCACGCACGCGAGCCGGCGTGCGTGAAGCGCCGTCGGTGAGCATGGCTGATCGGGAATAAACGATGCTATAGCAGACGAAGTGAAGCGCGTTCAAAGGAGAGCGAATGCAGTTCGACTACAGGCATTTCCATATCGATTGCCGCGCCCGCCACGCAGACGACGGCCTCTACTATGCGAGAGCGAAGATCACTCGCGTACCGCAGAAAAAAGAGCACGTGCAGGCGCACGATTCCGGCGACATCGACGCCTTTCCCAGCCAGGCCGATGCCATTTCATGCGCCAGGTCCTGGGCGATCGAGTGGTGCGACGCGGCCGCGCAATAGGGCGCATTGCAGGGAGTGCAGGGAGGACATGCCGTGGCCAGGCTTCGAATCGCGACTTTCAACATCAACGGTATCCGCTCGCGCCTGCCGGCGCTGCTGCAATGGCTCGAACGCGAGGCGCCCGACATCGTCTGTTTGCAGGAACTCAAGGCGGTGGACAGCGCGTTTCCTGTCGAGCAACTGCGCGACGCCGGCTATAGCGCGATCTGGCAAGGGCAGAGCGCCTGGAACGGCGTGGCGATTCTGTCGAAAGGCGAAGCGCCGCTGGAGAGCCGCCGCGGCCTGCCCGGTTTCGAGGACGACACGCATAGCCGCTACCTCGAAGCGGCAGTCGGCGGCGTGCTGGTGGCGTGCCTCTATCTGCCGAACGGCAATCCGCAACCGGGCCCCAAGTTCGACTACAAACTGGCGTGGTTCGATCATTTCATCGAGCACGCGGCGAAGCTATACAAAAGCGCCCATCCGGTCGTGCTGGCGGGCGACTTCAACGTGGTGCCCACCGACGAAGACATCTATAACCCGCGTTCCTGGCTAAAGGACGCGCTGCTGCAGCCCGAGAGCCGCGAGCGTTACCAGCGGCTGCTCGCGCAAGGCTGGACCGACGCGCTGCGAACGCATTTCGGCGACGAACGGGTCTATACGTTCTGGGACTATTTCCGCCGGCATTGGGATACCAACTCCGGATTGCGCATCGACCATCTGCTGCTGAGCGCCGACCTCGCGCCGCGCTTGCGCGATGCGGGCGTCGACCGCTGGGTGCGGGGCGAGCCGCACGCGAGCGATCACGCGCCCACGTGGGTCGAACTGGAGATGAGTGCGGGGCGCCGCAAGAAAAGCGGCGCATAGGAGTGTAAAAGCGGGCGTATAGCGGGCGTATAGGGGCACATAAGCGCGAAACGGGCGATCGCTCATCGCGGATCGCCCGGCGATCAACCGCGTCGAAAATCAACGGCGATAGTCTCTTCCCGCGGCACCGTGTGCCCACAGCGCACCGGCCACGAAGCCGGCGAGCGCGACCACCGCGATCGCGGTGAAGGGGCTTTCCGCCGTGGTTTCACGCACGAGGCTCGTGGTGCTCGCGGCTAGTTGCTGGGCTTTGCCGCTGAGTTCTTTCGCCTTGCCGGCCAATTGCGTGCCGGTATCGCCCAATACATCGCCGACCGCGCCCTGAACCTTGCCCGCGACTTCCTTCACTGCGCCTTCCGCTGAGTTAGCTGCCGAATTGGTGTCCATACGTTTTTGCTCCCATTGTCATATTTACGTGTGAGCCATTGCGATCGCAACGCGGCCACACCAGGGTGTCGCGCAGGCCGCGCCGAGAAGCGCGGCTTACGTCCACCAGACAGGGCGCAAGAAGCGCGCCCGACGGAAAAAGCAAAACCGGTGGCGCCGGACTGGAGCGTCAGTGCCGCCGCCGGGAATTGATCCCCACGAATACGGCCATCAGCATAAGGAAGCCGCCGAACAGCAGCGCCGAATTCACCACGGCGTGCGTAAACCCGAGTCGCTCGACATTGATGAACGGATAGGGGTAGAAATCCGACAACGTTCCGCGCCAGAAGGTCACGCCGAGATAGGTCAATGGATACACCAGCCACAACAGACAATGCCGCAGCTTCAGGTGAAAACGCGGCACGAACAGCACCCAGTAAAGCGCGGCGAGCATAGGCAAGACACTGTGGAGCGATTCGTTGAGCAGGAGCCGGAATGCCGTAGGTGTCCAGTAACCTCGCAACAGCAGGTTGTAGGCGATCCCGACAAACGCCATGTACACCACCACGGCGGTGACGACGGTGGGTTGCCGGAAAAATCGCGCGGGCGTCGACCGGTGGCCACGCAACGCCACGCAGGTAAAGCAGATCGCGCAGGCGAGAACCGTCAGATTGGTGAGGTAACTGCTCATGCGGGCGAAGCCGTCGAGCACGGTCAGCCCGCGGGCGAGCGTGCGATCGATCGTGACCTCGGCTTGCGCGACGATGGAGATCCACGCAATGACGGCGATGATCGCCGCCAACGTCACCGACGGAACACTAGGCGTATGCAGCGGAAGCTCGGGCTCCCGTTGCTCGGAAAGGGCAGGGCGCATGCGTTCGATTCTATACACACTGCATGGGCTTTGCAGTGTGCGCTATGGCTCTGCAGTGTGCGCTATCGAGCGCACGCGCTGAATCGATCATGCGGAGGGCCGGAAAAATACTACGGCGTGCTACGCGAACCGGTCACCGGCTGCAAGCGCCCGACCACGGCGGGAATGGTCGAACTCGCCGGAGTGGTTTCGTCGATCGCGGTGCGTCCGCCGTCGTGGAAAAACGCCAGTTCCGCGGCTTTGTTCAGCACCAGGATGCTGATGCGACGATTGGTCGGCTCGTCGGCGACATGGCTGTTCAGCGGCAAGACGTCCGCCAGCCCGCGCACCTGCAGCAGCTTTTCGCCATGCATGCCGCCGGCGACCAGCGAGCGGCGCGCGGCGTTGGCGCGTTCGGACGACAGCTCCCAGTTCGAATAGCCTTCCGGGCCCGCGGTGTACGGCACCGCATCCGTATGGCCGGCAATCGAAATGCGGTTGTCGACGTCGTTGAGCGCGGCGCCGATCTGCGTGAGGATCGTCACCGCGTAGGGCTGCAGCTTCGAACTGCCGGAAGGGAACATCGGCCGGTTCTGCAAATCGACGATCTCGATACGCAGCCCTTCGTTCGTGATCGAAATGCGGATCTGATCCTTGAACGCCTTCAATGCGGGGCTTTGCTCGATCAACGTAGTGAGCTTCGCCTTCAGTTGTTCGAGACGCGCCGCATCGGACGGCGCCACGGTCGGCGCGACGGTGGCGGGCGGAGTGGGCTGGGTCTGGCTCTTCTTGCCGTCGCCGGGCCGTGTATCGGAGATGTCGCGGCCGCCGCCTTGCACCACGCTCGGACGCGCGGCGGCGGTGCCTTCGTTGCCGCCGAGCAGGCTCGACAGGGGCGTGTTGAAATAGTCCTCGATACCCTGCTTGTCGTACTTCGACGTGGAGCCGAGCAGCCACATCAGCAGGAAGAACGCCATCATCGCGGTGACGAAGTCGGCGTAGGCGATCTTCCATGCGCCGCCGTGATGCCCGCCGTGGTCATCGCCTTTTCTCGAACGGCGCACGATCACCGGCGCCGGCGCCTGTTCCTCCTGCGAGGCGCGCGATCTTCTTTCGCTCATCATGCCGCTCCGCGTCAGGCCGACTTCGGCATCTTGGTGGCGCGCACGGCGTCGTCGAGTTCCTGGAAGCTCGGACGGTCGGCGGTGAACAGCACCTTGCGGCCGAACTCGACGGCGATCGGCGGCGCGTAGCCGGACAGCGACGCGAGCAGCACGGCCTTCACGCACTGGTACGGCTTGGCCTCAGCGCGGCCCTTCGCGTTGAGCAGATCGGCCACGGGGCCGATAAAGCCATACGCGAGCAGAATGCCGAGGAACGTGCCGACCAGCGCGCCGGCAATCATCTCGCCGAGCACGGCGGGCGGCGCGCCGACCGAACCCATGGTATGAACGACGCCCATGACCGCCGCGACGATCCCGAAGGCGGGCAAGCCGTCGGCCATTTTCTGAATGGCGTTGGCCGCGACCGACGCTTCCGCGTGATGTGTGGCCAGCTCCTCGTCCATCAAGTCCTGCACTTCGAGCACGTTCACATTGCCGCCCGACATCATGCGCAGATAGTCGACGATGAAGTCGAGCAAATGATGGTCCTCCAGCACGTGTGAATACTTCTGGAAAATCACGCTTTCTTCCGGCGCGGTGACGTCCGTTTCGAGCGACATCATGCCTTCCTTGCGCGCCTTTTGAAGCAGTTCATAAAGCAGCGCGATCAGCTCCAGATATTTTTCCTTGGTGTAGCCGCCGCCTTTAAAACATGACGGAATCGCCTTGATGGTTTTCTTCAGCGTGGAAGTCGGATTGCTCACGACAAATGCGCCGATTGCCGCACCGAAAATACAGAGTAATTCGAACGGCTGAACGAGCGCCGGCAGGTGCCCACCCACGCCGACAAAACTCCCGATCACAGAACCGATTACTACAACCCAGCCGATTGCGACAAACATACTCTCTCCGATTATCTTGCGCGACGCACGGCCGATCAGAGCAGGTCCTATTTCAAGGCCTTTTCTTGTGCGTCATAAAATTTTTGCATGTATGGGTAAACGGCTGGATTCGTTGTTGCTGAAGTGCTCGGCTGGGTGAAACACTAAAAATTTCACCAATCGGTTAGTTTATTGAATGGGTGCCGGTAAATTTGTCCGCTCAGTGCGATCGTTGCAATTGCAACTTGTATTCGCCCAGTCCGGTAAAACCCCCGTGTCAATCTGCCGCTGATGCAAACGGATACGTAACCTTTTTACCGATCGGTCTGCTAGCATGACGAACAGTTTGTATCGACGGCCATTCCCCTGGGACACCTCGCCACAGCGCCCCCGTCGACCACGAATACCGGCAGCGCTAGCGACTCACCCGGAGAACAATGCCGCATGCGGAATCTGACATCTGCTGCTCGATATTGGCTGGTTCGCAAGGCGGCCGCCTGCATGACGGGTCTCGGCCTGCTGTTCATTTCCACTCTCAGTCACGCTCAGGAGTTTTCGCTATTCGGCGGCGGCTCGCGCGCGAGCAGTATCAACACCTATACGTGGGCCTTCAACTATCAGGAAGGCCTGGGGCAATATTTCGCCGCGAGCTTCACGTGGCTCAACGAAGGGCACATTCCCGATCATCATCGCGACGGGCAGATGATCCAGTTGTGGGCGCGCCTTCCCGTGGGCAGCCCGCAGTTCGTCGTGCAAGCGGGCGTCGGCCCATACCGCTACTTCGATACGACCACCGCCGAGCAGGGCGGCAGTTATTCCAACACCCACGGCTGGGGCGTGGTGTACAGCGTGCGCGCCGCGTATTACGCGTCGAACCGGTGGATCACGCAGTTCCAGTTGAATCGCGTGCACGTTCAGCGTGGACCGGATTCGACCGGCGTGATGTTCGGGGTCGGCTATCAGCTCGACGCGCCTGGTTCGCCCGGTCCGCGCGACTGGGCGATCGGCAGCACGCACAAGGTCACCAATAACGAAGTGGCGGTGTATCTCGGCAAGACCATCGTCAATTCGCCCAGCTCACCGAACGCAGTGGGCGGCGCGATCGAGTACCGGCGCGGCCTCGCGAAATATCTCGACGTGACGGTCGGCTATCTTCACGAAGGCAGTACCAAGGTGGCGCGCCGCGACGGGCTAACGAGCCAGTTGTGGGCCACACGCGCGTTCCTCAACGATAAGGTTTCGTTGGCGGTCGGCTTCGGCGCCTACTATGCGATCGACGAGAACGAACATAGCGAGACGCCCGGTCCGGGCGCCGGGACGTTCTCCGGCCTCATCACGATTACGGGCTCGTATCGCATCACCGAGCACTGGGATGCGCGGCTCGCATGGAACCGCGTCATGACCCGTTATGATCGTGATTCGGATGTGATATTCGGTGGCGTGGGCTACCGTTGGTGAAGGCTTACTCGACCCACGCAGGATGTTGTCGTGCCAGCAGAAGCAGTCTCTCGAGCCGCTAATCAAGACCCGGAAAAACGGAGAAGAGCATGAAAGCCAGCACCATCGCCGAACGGGAGGCCCGGGGCCGCGCCGCCCGCGAGCATTCGAAACGGTCGAGCCATAAGGCGGTAGGCGAGTTGCATCGCAACCCGATCGAGTTGCTCAAGCAAAGCAGCGAGGGCCGGGTGCAGAACCTCGTGCCGCTGCGCTATGGGCGCATGGCCGCCTCGCCTTTCACGTTTTTTCGCGGCACCGCAATCCTGCAGGCGCACGATCTCAGCCAGGTGCGCGACTCCGGCCTGACCATGCCGATCTGCGGCGACGGCCACTTGATGAATTTCGGCGGCTTCGCCACGCCCGAGCGGCAACTCGTCTTCGATCTGAACGACTTCGACGAGGTGTCGATCGGGCCATTCGAGTGGGACCTGAAACGGCTGACCGCAAGCTTCGTCGTCGCGGCGCGTCACATGCGCCTGAGCCGGGGCGCCGCTGAAAACCTGGTGATGACGGCGGTCACCGAATACCGCGACCGCATGGCGCAGTATGCGCAATGCGGCGCGCTCGAACTCTGGTATGACCGGATCACCTTCGACCGTATGGCGGAAACGGCGTTGACACCGGAACGCCGCCGCACCGTAAGGCGCGGCATGGAAAAAGCTGCGAACCGGACGCACGAAAGCCTGCTCGAGAAAATGGCCGAGCACGACGGCGACCACTGGACGATCCGCGATGCGCCACCGGCGCTGTTTCATGTGCTGGGCGCCAGCACCCTGTTCACCGCGGAAGAGACCGAAGCGTTCCGAGGCGCGAACTGGCGCAAGTTGCTCGAACGCATGTGGGGCGAGTATCTGAAGACGATGTCGCATGACCGGCGCGAACTGCTCAGTCATTTCACCGTGCAGGATCTGGTGTTCAAGGTGGTGGGCGTGGGCAGCGTCGGCACGCGCTGCATGGTGCTGCTGTTGGTCGATCACATGGGCAAGCCGCTGTTCCTGCAGTTGAAGGAGGCGCGGCCTTCGGTGATCGCGCAGTTCTACAAATCGCCGGTCATCAAGCACGAAGGTGAACGCGTCGTGCAAGGACAGCGCATGCTGCAGGCCGCGAGCGACGTCTTTCTCGGCTGGGCGACGGGGCCGCTCGGGCGGCAATTCTATTTCCGCCAGCTGCGCGACATGAAGCTCTCGGCGAACATCGAGTTGTTCGACATCGACCTGCTGGAAGGCTATGCGCGGCTCTGCGGCTGGATCATGGCGCGCGCGCATGCCAAGGCGAGCGGGCAGGCGATCGAAGTCAGCGCGTATATCGGCCGTGGCGACCAGTTCGCGGAAGCGCTCACCGGCTATGCCGCGACCTACGCGGATCAGGTGGAGCGCGATTACGACGTGTTCCTGAAGGCGTGCCGCAGCGGACAACTCGAGGCGCGCACGGACGAAGAGATGGCGGCGGATTTCCGCGTGTAGCGGCGGTGTTGGCGCGGCTCTCCGCGTTGGACTGCATGCGAGCGGTGTAACGCGCATGGACTGAGCGGCCTACGCGCGTACGCGTGTGCGCGCCTCAGTCTCTGCTGTCTACGCGCGCCTCGCGCAACGTCACGAAACGCAAGCGCCGTTGCCGAGCCGCGTCGATCACACGCGGCAGCACCGCGAGGATCAACGGCGTGCCCTCGATCGTGAGCGCGGCGTTGCCGTCGTGGAGTAGCAGAATGTCGCGCGGCGCGAGGCCGTCGAGCAGCCGCCGCGTGACCACGCCTGGATCGCGCTCGCGCGTGTCGTAGCCGCGCCGTGTCCACGCTGCGAGCCGCAGATCGAGCTTGCGCAAGACCGGTTCGAGAAAGATGTTGCGCAGCCCCGCCGGCGCGCGGAAGAACATCGGCCGTTCGCCGCTTAGGGCTTCGAGCGTGCGTTGCGCGGCGTCGATCTCGCGCGTGAGGGCGCCTGGTAACGTCACGGAAAACGTGTGGACGTGAACCTGCGAATGGTTTTCGAGCGCATGGCCGCGCGCGACGATCTCGCGTGCGAGTTCCGGATAACGCTGCGCCTTCGCGCCGATGCAGAAGAACGTGGCGCGCACGCCGAAGGCGTCGAGCAGATCGAGCACTTGCGGCGTGACGAGGGGATCGGGACCGTCGTCGATGGTCAGCGCGATCGCGTCGGCGTTGCGCGCGGACGCGGGCAGGCGGGTCCAGTTCGGACCGAGCAGCGAGGTGCGCGGCAACAGGCCGGCCACCGTGAAAATGGCGTGATTCACGAAGATCGCGGCGAGCCACCAGGGCCACGCGGCGGGCGCGACCAGCCATCCTGCCAGCACGAATACGTGCCATGCGGCGGTGGTGGTGAGCATCGCGGGATAGCCGGTTTGCGGCCAGCGGCGTGGCGGCGCGTGGTGGACGCCATGCGGCGGCGTGGGGAGTTCTTTCATAAAGCGTGCTTCCTGTCTTCCTTCCTCCTTCCTGGGAAGGCCTTGAATCGCGCGCGCGGCGCGCAACAGCAAACGATACCATTGATGCGCGCCGCGACGCGCCCGCGGACAGGAACGGCAAATAATGAAAGCGCGCTGAAAGACGTTATGCTTCGCGACGGCCGGGCCTTCAGGGCGGCCGCTCGTCCAACTCACTGTGCCTAATTCGCCGGTTCGTGCCGGTCATGCGTCCATGCGTTTGCGTCACATCGAAATTTTTCACGCCATCATGCGCACGGGGTCGCTGTCGAAAGCGGCGGAACTACTGTGCGTGTCGCAGCCCGCCGTGAGCAAGGCGCTCGCGCACGCCGAGCGTAGCCTCGGTTTCGCTTTGTTCAACCGCGTGCATGGCCGCTTGCAGCCGACGCGTGAAGCGGAGCTGCTGTTCTCCGAATCGCAGAAGCTGCACGCGAATCTCGACGGCATTCGCCATCTGGCGCGCAATCTCGCGCTGCAACCGGAGGGGCACCTACGCATCGGCTGTCTGCCGAGTCTCGGGCTGAGTCTGATTCCGCCCGCGGTGCAGGCGTTTCGCCGCGACTTTCCGCGCGTGTCGCTGAAGATTCAGACACGGCATACGGAGGAGTTGCTCAACGCGTTGCTCACGCGTGATCTCGATCTCGCGATCGCGTTGAATCCACCGGCGCGGCCCGGCATCACCGCGGTCGAGCTGGGCCGCACGGCGATCGTCTGTGTCTGTCCGCCCGACGATCCCGACGCGCGGCAGCCGATCGATCTCGCGGCCTTCCTCGCGCGCGACTGGATCAGCATCGGCAGTACCGATCCGCTCGGCGAACTGATCGGCAATGCGCTCGAAGCGCAGGGCCTCGATGAAAGTGTCGCCGCCGTCGAAGCGCAGACCTGGTATGTGGCGCGCGCTCTCGCCGCACGCGGCATCGGCTATGCGCTGCTCGATGAACTGACGGCGCGCAGCGGCGCGGAGCCGGTCGCGATCCGGCCGGTGACGCCCGCGCTGTCGGCGGGCGTGTTCGCGCTGTGGCGCGACGGCGGCATGGACTCGCAGGCCGGCAACGCGTTTCTCGACGTGTTGCGCGCGCCCTTCGCCTGAGCCGTCCCTCGGGTTCGAGCTCTTAACCCTGGGTTATGGAGCCGTGCATCTGCTCATTTGCTGCGCGCATTTCGTCGCGCCACTCTCATGTGGATGAATCTTCGAAGGCGTGATGTTTATGCGGGTATGTGTACTCGGTGCGGGCGTGGCGGGTTTGACGAGCGCCTATCAACTGGCGCGAGACGGCCACGAGGTAACGATTCTCGAAGGCCGCGACGGCGCGGCGCTCGAAGCGAGCTTCGCGAACGGCGGCCAGTTGAGCTATAGCTATGTCGCGCCGCTCGCCGATCCATCGGTTCTGCCGCATCTGCCCGCATGGCTGTTGCAAAGCGATTCCGCGTTGCGTTTCGTGCCGCGTCTCGATCCGCAGCAGTGGCGCTGGTGCCTGTCGTTTCTGCTCGCCTGCCGCGGCGAACGCGCGCGTCAAACCGCCATTGAGATGCTGCAACTGGGCGCGTTGAGCCGCGCTACGCTGCACGATCTCGTGCAACGCGAAGCGATCGACTTCAACTACGTGCGCAACGGCAAACTCGTCGTGTACCGTGACGCGAATGCGTTCGATGCGGCACGTCGCAAGATGGCCTATTTGCAAACGGCAGGCTCCGATCAGCGTGCGCTCGACGCCGCCGCCTGCGTGGCGCTCGAACCCGCGCTCGAACGCGCGCAGCCGTTGCTGGCGGGCGGGATTCATACGCCGTCGGAAGAGGCGGGCGATTGCCACCGCTTCAGCGTCGCGCTCGCCGACGTGCTGAAAACGCGCTACGGCGTGACGATTCACTACGAGACGCCGGTTCACTCGTTCGTCACCGAGCGCGGCTCGGCGGTGGCCGTGCGCACGCCGCAAGGCGAATGGCGCGCGGATGCCTTCGTGGTCGCGTTGGGCAACGGCAGCGCGCCGTTGTTGCGCGAGCTCGGCATGCGGCTGCCGATGTATCCGCTCACCGGCTATAGCCTCACCATTCCGGGCGCGCCCGGCCAGGCGCCGCGCGTGAGCGTGACCGATCTGCATCGCAAGCTGGTGTACGCGCCGCTTGGCGAGCGTTTGCGGATTGCGGGCATGGTCGAAATCGCCGGCATGCATGTCGCGCAACGCGAGCGGCGTCTGGCCTTGCTCAAGCGCCAGGCGCAGGAGATTTTCCCGGATGCCGGCGACTACGCGAAGGCGCAGACATGGTGCGGCCATCGGCCGGCCACGCCGGACAGCAAGCCACTCATCGGCGCCACGCCTTATCGCAATCTGTGGCTCAACACGGGACACGGCGCGCTCGGCTTCACGCTGGCGTGCGGCAGTGCGCGTGTGATCGCCGATGCGATCGCGGGCCGCACGCCGCCGCTCGACCTCGGCGCCTATGCATGGCAGCGCTAGCGCACAGTGCGTTGCATTACGCCGTCTTTACAGAACCACCACAACACGCCGCTTCGGCGCCACGAAAGGAGACCTCATGAAACTCGCTGTAGCCCTCACCACGATCGCCATCGCCACGACGCTTGCCGGCACCGCGCGGGCCGAAGAGACTAGCGCCACGCTGAAAAAAATCCGCGACACCGGCGTGATTTCGCTCGGCGTGCGCGAATCGTCGGTGCCGTTCTCTTACTACGATGAACAGCAGCAGGTGATCGGCTACTCGCAAGCCATCGCGCTGAAGATCGTCGACGAGGTGAAAAAGGAACTGAACCTGCCGAATCTGAAAGTGAAGGAAGTGCCGATCACGTCGCAAAACCGCATTCCGCTGGTGCAGAACGGCACCGTCGATATCGAATGCGGCTCGACTACGCATACCAAAGACCGCGACAACCAGGTGGCGTTTTCGAACAGCTTCTTCCAGTACGGCGTGCGCATGATCGTGAAGAAAAGCTCGGGCGTGAAGGACTTTCCCGATCTCGCCGGCAAGACCGTGGTGACCACGGCGGGCACTTCCGAGGAACGCCTCTTGCGGCAGATGAACAACGACAAGGGCATGAACATGCGCCTGATCAGCGCGAAAGACCACGCGGAATCGTTCCTCAATGTGAAGACCGGCCGCGCCGTGGCATTTGTGATGGACGATCCGCTGTTGTATGGTGCTAAAGCCAAAGAGGCGGACGCGGACGACTACCTGATCACCGGCACCTCGCCGATGTCCGAAGTGTATGGTTGCATGTTCCGCAAGGAAGACCCGAGGTTCAAGAAACTCGCCGACGGCGTGATCGCCCGGCTGCAAACCTCGGGCGAGGCCGCGACCATGTACCAGAAGTGGTTCACGCAGCCGATTCCGCCGAAGGGCATAAACCTGAACTATCCGCTGTCGGCGGATATGAAGTCGCTGTTCGCGAACCCGAACGACCGCGCGCTGGATTGAGCGCTCGCTGGGCGTTTCCCGTGGCGCTTTCCACGCCGTCCGGTCCGGCAAGTTCGTGTGCAGCGGTCCGCATCATGCATCAACTGCACAAACGAGGAGACGTGCCGTGACGGAAACGGGAGTCAAGAAGGTCGCGCTGGTGACGGGCGCGGGCAGCGGGATCGGTCGCGCGTGCGCGCTCAAGCTGCTGGAACACGGTTATAGCGTCGTACTGGCCGGCCGTCGTCAGGCGCCGCTCGATGCCGTCGTTCAGGAGGCGCAGCCACTCGGCGGCGACGCGCTCGCCGTGGCGTGCGACGTCACCAACGCCGATAGCGTCGCCGCGTTGTTCGAGACGATCCGCGCGCGCCGCGGCCGGCTCGACGTGCTGTTCAACAACGCAGGCCGCAACGGTTCGCCAGTCGATATCGACGAACTCGATATCGACGAATGGCGCTCGGTGGTCGACACCAATCTCACCGGCGTGTTCCTTTGTACGCGCGCGGCCTTCGGTCTGATGAAAACGCAGAGCCCGCGAGGCGGGCGCATCATCAACAACGGTTCCATCTCGGCGCATGCGCCGCGGCCCAATAGCATTGCCTATACCGCGACCAAGCACGCCATCACCGGCCTCACGAAAGCCGTGTCGCTCGACGGCCGCAAATACGACATCGTGTGCGGGCAGATCGACATCGGCAATGCGGCGACGGAAATGGCCGAACGCATGGCGCGCGGCGTGCCGCAGGCCAACGGCGAAATCGCGGTCGAGCCGCTGATGGACGTTCAACACGTGGCGGACGCCGTGCTGCACATGGCGGAGCTGCCGCTCTCGGCGAACGTGCAGTTCATGACGATCATGGCGAGCAAGATGCCGTTCGTCGGGCGGGGGTGACGGCTGCGCGCGCGCCCGACGCAAAGAGCAAGCGGCGCGAGATCAACTTATACTGATCGCTTCCCGCCTCGATGGAAAGCGATTCGCCGTGCCCCGAGCCACACCCAAGGACGACCCGCAACCGGTGCCGCCCGTGCAGCCCGATCTCGACGACTGTTGTCATAGCGGCTGCAATCCGTGTGTTTTCGATCTGTACGACGACGCGCTCGAACGTTATCGAACTGCGCTCGCCGAGTGGCAGGCGCGGCAAGCGCAGCAGACGCCACATACGGCAACGCGGCAGAGCAAGCCGCGTTCGCACCGTTGAACGGCGCTCGAGATTTAGCCTTGAGACCGCCGCAGCCCTTCACCATGCCCCGTCATGACCGACCTTCAGTCCGCGCCTCACGAACCCCTGAATGATTCGCACACGCTGGACGACCTGCATCGCTTCGTGCAGCGTTATCCGCGGCTGTTCGTGCTGACCGGCGCGGGCATCAGCACCGACTCCGGCATTCCCGGCTATCGCGACGACAAAGGCGAGTGGAAACGCTCGCCGCCCATCACGGTGCAGGAGTTTCTCGGCACGCTCGCCATGCGCCAGCGCTACTGGGCGCGCAGCATGGTCGGCTGGCCGGTGGTCGCGCACGCGCAGCCCAACGCCGCGCATACCGCGCTGGCCCGGCTCGAAGCGGCCGGCCACGTGCCGACGCTGGTGACGCAGAACGTCGACGGCCTGCATCAGCGGGCGGGCAGCCGCGAGGTGATCGAACTGCATGGCGGCATCGATGGGGTGACGTGTCTGGACTGCGGCATGCAACACTCGCGCGCGTCGATCCAGCAGACCCTTGAAGCCGACAATCCCGCGCTCCTGAACGTGACCGCCGAAACCGCCGCCGATGGCGACGCGCATCTCGAATGGCACGATCTCGGCGGCTTCCGTATTCCGGCGTGCTCGAACTGCGGCGGCTTGCTGAAGCCGGCGGTGGTGTTCTTCGGCGAAAGCGTGCCGAAGGAGCGCGTGGAGGCGGCCTCGCACGCGCTCGACGCGGCGGACGCCGTGCTGGTGGTCGGCTCGTCGCTGATGGTCTACTCCGGCTATCGCTTTTGCGTGTGGGCGCAGAAGCAGGGCAAGCCGGTCGTCGCGGTCAATCTGGGGCGCACGCGCGCCGACCCGCTCTTGTCTCTGAAAATCGCCGCCCCGTGCGCCGCCACGCTGACCGCGCTGGCCGGCCGCCTGGCGCTGGATTAAACCGGTCACACCGATATAAAAAGGAATGCCGATGTTGACGACGATCGCACAGCTCGAAGCCCTCTACGGTCAGCCGCACGAGCGCGCCGTGCGCAAAGAGATTTCATACATCAACGAGGACTATCGCGCGTTCATCGAAGTCGCGCCGTTCGCCGTGCTCGCGACCGCCGGACCGGAAGGCCTCGACTGTTCGCCGCGCGGCGACGCGCCGGGCTTCGTGCGCATCGTCGACGAACGCACGCTCGCGCTGCCGGACCGGATCGGCAACAACCGCCTCGACAGTCTGCGCAATATCATCGTCGAGCCGCGGCTCGCGCTGCTCTTCATCATTCCCGGCGTCGGCGAAAGTTTGCGCGTGAACGGCCGCGGCCGTATTACCAACGATCCGCACTGGCTGGACAGTTTCGCCGTCGAAGGTAAACTGCCGCGCACCGTGCTGCTGGTCGACGTGGACAGCGTCTATTTCCACTGCTCGAAAGCGTTGGTGCGCTCGAAACTGTGGGACCCGGCGCGGCACGTCGAACGTTCGCGGCTGCCGAGCGCCGGCGAGATTCATCGGCGCATCAACGGCGCGCAGTTCGACGCGGCCACCTACGATCGCGAACTCGCCGAACGCGTGCGCACGACCCTGTACTGAAACTGAAACCGAAGCTCAACCGAACCTGAACATGACAGATTCCCAATCGGCGTTGCGGCAACATTCGCCATCCGCTGAACGCAACCGCGAACCGATCCTCGCGGTGTTGCGTGCGGCGCTGCCGGTCATCGGCCGCGTGCTCGAAATCGCGAGCGGCACCGGCCAGCACGCGATCTGGTTTGCCCGCGCCATGCCCGGACTCGACTGGCAACCGAGCGACGCAGATGCCAGCGCGCGTGATTCGATCGCCGCGTGGACCGCGCACGAGGGGCTCGCGAACGTGCGCGCGCCGCTCGCGCTCGACGTGCATCAGCCGGACTGGCGCGTGGACACGCTCGACGCCGTGGTGTGCATCAACATGATTCACATCTCGCCGTGGAGCGCGGCGCAGGCGCTGTTCGCGGGCGCGAGCCGCCGTCTCGTCGATGGCGGTGTACTGTATCTGTACGGTCCTTACAAACGCGGCGGAGCGCATACTTCTCCGAGCAACGATGCATTCGATCAGCAGTTGCGCGGCCGCGATCCGGAATGGGGCGTGCGCGACATGGAAGCCGTGGTGGCGTTGGGCGCTTCAGTCGGACTCGTATGCGACGAGCCGATCGCGATGCCGGCCAACAATTTCAGTCTGGTGTTCAGGAAACGCGCGGACGCGGCGCGGGTCTGACGAACGTCAATGCAGGTTAAGCGCGGGTTGGACGCGGATTCAACGCACTGAAAAGCGCCGCCCGGTGTCCGCCAACGAGCGGCAAGCTGGCATTTCTTTTATTCTTTCACCCTCGACGTCGCACTGACGTTCTTTCCGGCGCGGCGTCACGACATTTTTTGGACTCTGGAGAATTCACATGGGCAAACAGGCAATCGGCGTGGTGGGGCTAGCGGTCATGGGCCGGAATCTGGCGCTCAACATCGAGAGCCGCGGCCACGCGGTATCGGTGTACAACCGTAGCCGCGAGAAAACCGACGAACTCATCGCCGAATATCCGGACAAGAAGCTGGTGCCGGCTTTCACGTTGGAAGAATTCGTGGAGTCGCTGGAAAAGCCGCGCCGCATTCTGCTGATGGTCAAGGCAGGCGAAGGCACCGACGCCACGATCAATCAGTTGAAACCGCTGCTGGACAAGGGCGACATTCTGATCGACGGCGGCAACACGCATTTCACCGACACCATCCGCCGCAACCAGGATCTCGCGAAGTCAGGTCTGCACTTCATCGGCACGGGCGTGTCGGGCGGCGAAGAAGGCGCGCTGAAAGGTCCGTCGATCATGCCGGGCGGCCAGCGCGACGCGTACGACCTCGTGGCCCCGATCCTCACCGAAATCGCCGCGAAGGCGCCGGACGGCGAGCCGTGCGTCGCTTACATGGGGCCGGACGGCGCGGGCCACTTCGTGAAGATGGTGCACAACGGCATCGAATACGGCGACATGCAACTGATCGCGGAAAGCTACGCGGTGCTCAAGCAGGTGGTCGGGCTGTCGAACGAAGAACTCGGCAAGGTCTATACCGAGTGGAATCAGGGCGAACTCGACAGCTACCTGATCGAAATCACCTCGAAGATTTTCAGCAAGAAAGATGACGAGACCGGCAAGGATCTGGTCGACGTGATTCTCGATCGCGCTGCGCAGAAGGGCACCGGCAAGTGGACCAGTCAGAACGCGCTCGATCTCGGCGCGCCGCTGCCGCTTATCACGGAAGCCGTGTTCGCGCGCGTGCTGTCGTCGCTGAAGACGCAGCGCGTGGCGGCGAGCAAGTTGCTGGAAGGGCCGCAGGTCAGGCCGCTCGGCGTCGAACGCGACGCCTATATCGAATCGGTGCGCCGCGCGCTGTATTTCAGCAAGGTGATTTCGTACGCGCAAGGCTTCGCGCAACTGCGCGCCGCCTCGGAAGAGTACAAGTGGGATCTGGACTACGGCACGATCGCGAAGATTTTCCGCGCCGGCTGTATCATCCGCGCCCGCTTCCTGCAAAAGATCACGGACGCTTATACGAAGGACAAGGCGATTGCCAATCTGCTGCTCGATCCGTATTTCCGAGATATCGCCAGGAATTATCAGGCGGCGTTGCGCGAGGTCGTGGTGGCAGCGGTCAACGCGGGCGTGCCGGTGCCGGCGTTCGCGTCGGCGATCGCGTATTTCGACGCGTATCGTTCGGAACGCCTGCCGGCGAACCTCGTGCAGGCGCAGCGCGATTTCTTCGGCGCGCATACGTTCGAGCGTATCGACAAGCCGGGCAGCTTCCACGCGAACTGGAGCTGAGCGTTTGAATCGCCGTCCGGCGCGCCCTTGCAGCAAGGCGCGCCGGCCTGTGAAAGCGCTTCAAACCCAGTTGATGAATTATTGCTGAAAGCCAGCGGACAGGTAGCGCGGCGGTTCGGTCCGTCTGCTACTGTTGCGAAATTCGAAATAGAGTTTCGTCGTTTTAGGGGTTTCCCCTAGGTGTCGACACTCCTAAACTTCTATTTAAGCGCTACGGCACAACAAGCCCACAGCGAATTAAAAAACAAGTTCTGGAGGTTTACATCATGAAGGCTCTTATCTCTGCAGTTGTCGTCGCCGCCGCTCTGGCCGCTCCTGTCGCTTCGTTTGCTCAATCGAATCAGCCGGTGACGCGCGCTCAAGTCCGCGCTGAACTGGTTCAGCTGGAAAAGGCCGGTTACAACCCGGTGGGCGATCACTTCGACTACCCGGCTAACATCCAGGCCGCCCAGGCACGTGTCGATGCGCAAAACGGTACCGCTCAAGCTGTGAACAGCGGCTACGGCGCACCGATCGCCGGCAGCTCGCAAGCTGGCCGTCCGGTGAGCAGCAACGACCGTAACTCGGTTTACTTCGGCAACTAATTTGCGCCGAAGCTGATGGAAATGCCGCTTGGCTCATAGGCGGCAAGCAAATAAAAACGCCGTCCGGATTGCCGGGCGGCGTTTGTCGTTTACGGCGCGGCGCGGGCGCCGGCATCCGACACGATGTTGGTGCGCGCTCGTCGACCCGCGATCCTCAACGATTGGGCAAATGCGGAATCGCTTCGTTGCTCGTCAGATTGAGCTGATGAATCTGCCGATGCGCCTTGTTCAGATGCGCCTGCGCGGCCACGCGCTGCGCTTCCAGTTGCGACACCTCTTTGCGCACCTGATGCTGCCGGTTCGACACCGCCTGCTCGTGCGTGCCGCGCCTTTGCAGATCGCTGCGCAGCCGCTCGGCCTGCGCCTCGGAGCGCGCGATCATGCGCGCGAGCTGTTCGTTCTGCGCCTCGAGTTGGGCGCGGCGGGTTTCGCCGTCCGCGAGCCGCGTCGCCTGCTCCTCGAAATGATGGAAGGCGGTTTGGGCGGCTTCGAGATCGGTGGCTTTCAGTGCGCGCCATAGCGAGCCGTCCTCATACAGGGCGACGTAGTAGGTCAGTTCCTTCGCATGGAAGAGCAGGCTGACCGAATAGTCGAAGCTGCGGAATACGCGAAACGGCGTCAACGCTTCCTCTTCGGCGAGCCATTCGACTTCGGCGATGTCGGCAATCTGCACGCCGCGCACGCCGACCTGTGCCGGCACCACCGGCACCGGCCGCAAGGTGCTTACCGGACGAACCGGCCTCGGTGCCGCGTCCAGCGCCGCGGAGCCGGCGGACGAGTCGTCGGCCGCTGCCGGTTCGTCGTCGTCGGACGAGGCGGGATCGGAGGCGCTCGCGCGCACGTCATGCACGAGATGCGACGGGCCTGCCAGCACGTGGCGGCGGTTCAGGAGACTTTTCACGGCGGTCCTCCGGTTGAGTCGCCCGAAATCCGCAAACGGCGCCGACAGTGAAGCGTGCCGGTTAGTCTGGCAGGCGAGCGGTGAGCGAAACATGGCGGACCGGCGGCGTTGGTGAACGGACGCCGGGGGTGCGCGGCAACCCGGATGCAATCCGCGTGCGTGGCTCTAATGCAGCGTGCGATGCCGGCGGCCTATTTCATCGAATAATGCGCGGCTCGGTTCGAGGGCGAGCAGCCAGGATTCGTCGTAGCCGCTCAGATTGTCGAGCGCCTCGCGCAGCCGCTCGATCGCCAAAGCGGGAATCTCGACGCTCGCCTCCACGCCGCTCGACAATCCCGCAATGCTGGCCAGTTGGACGAGGGCGTCGGCGGCTTCGGCCACGTCGGCGGCGAAGACCAGGTGCGTGTTCAGCAACTCGACCAGACCAGGCGACGCCGCGACATCGTCGACGTGGAGTTGCACGGCCAGAAAAGTGGCTTTGTTCATTCTCAACTCCCTCGCGGAATCAGTCGTTTTGCTTACGGCGCGTCGCGGCAGCATGACTGAGTATAGGCGAGGGCTCAAAGGATTCAATGCTCACACAAATCGGCCGCGCGGCCTGCTGACGACGGGCGAGCGGGCTAGCGCACCTATAATGGGGCCAGCCCGGAGGTGGTTCGCCCAAGGCCTGGCGGCCCGCTATGCACAATGGATCGCATGACTGGCCGGTGTCGTTTTTCTCAACTGCCTCGTGACCATGAAGATCATTCGCAGCAAGAATTTCACCGCGACGCGTGCCTGGGGCGCGCTCGATATCGCCAACATGGGCGGCATCACGACGCGCCTGCATTGGACCGATCAGCCTTATAAATGGCACGTCAACGACGGCGAGGAAGTGTTCGCCGTGCTCGATGGCCGCGTCGAGATGCGCTATCGCGAAGGTGGCGTCGAACAGTCGGCCATTCTGGAGACCGGCGACGTGTTCTACGCAACGGTCGGCACCGAACATGTGGCGCATCCGATCGGCGCGGCGCGCATTCTGGTGGTCGAGGCGGAAGGCAGCGTCTGAATGTTGGCGGACGGCCGATGCCATGCCGGCGCGGTTGTCGCCGCGCACGGCGGCATAATGGATAACCGTCGCCGCGCCCTCGAGACGAGCGGCACGGCAAATGCTTGGGCATCGATTGAATCCGATTGATTGAACAAAGTGTCGAGGAAAATCACATGACAAGACCATGGCAATTGACGGGGACCCGGTTGCTAACAGCGGCCGCGCTCGGCGTGATGTTCAGCGGCTGTACGACGATGCCGTGGGAGAGCACGCCGTTTTACAGCAGCACGCCTTCCGGCCCGACCACGCTCAGTACGGTTCCGGTTCCCGCCGGTTTCTACCGGGTCAATCCGGGCGACACGATCGGCGGGATTGCGTCGGCATATGGCCGCAAACCGCAGGAGGTCGCGGCGTGGAACGGCCTTGCGGCCAATGCCGCCGTTACGCCGGGCCAAGTGCTGCGAGTCTCTCCGCCGATGGCCTCGGGCAGTGTCGTGACGCCGCCGGTCGCCGTCGGGCCGAACGGTCCCGCTACGCCCGGCGCGCCCCCGGCATCCGCCGGACCGCAGCAAGGCGTGTTGCAATGGCCGGTCCGCGGCCCGGTGCTGAGAGCCTTCGCGCCGGGTAAATCGAACGGCATCGTGATCGGCGGACGTGCGGGCGATCCGGTCAAGGCAGCCGCTACCGGCCGCGTCGTCTATGCCGGCTCGGGTATCGAGGCGTACGGCCCGCTCATCATCATCAAGCACGACGACTCGCTGATCACCGCCTACGGGCAGAACAGCACGCTGCTCGTCAAGGAAGGCGACGCGGTCGCGCAGGGGCAAACCATCGGTGAAGTCGGAGTGGATAGCCGCGGTGTCGCGTCGATCCAGTTCGAGGTCCGCCAGAACGGCCAGCCGGTCGATCCGCTCGCGTGGCTGCCCAAGTCGGGCGGCTGAAGCTTCTTTTTAGCGCGATTTCAGCGCCGCGTTAATTGAATATACTGTGTGGCTAAACTGCCGGCGCCGTGTCCGCCCGTCGATACCGACGGCGCGGTGCGTCGACCGGCTGTCATAGGCTGTCATTCACAGGCGCACAGGAACACACAATGATCGATTTACGCAGCGATACCGTAACCCGTCCAACGCCGGCGATGCTCGCGGCCATGACGGCCGCCGAAGTCGGCGACGACGTCTGGGGCGACGACCCCACCGTGTTGCGTTTGCAGGCCACGCTCGCCGAACGCACCGGCAAGGAGGCCGGCCTGTTCTTCCCGAGCGGCACGCAAAGCAACCTGGCGGCCTTGATGGCGCACTGCGCGCGCGGGGACGAATACATCGTCGGCCAGTTGGCGCACACCTATAAGTATGAAGGCGGCGGCGCGGCGGTCCTCGGCAGCATCCAGCCGCAGCCGCTCGAAAATGCCGCGGACGGCTCGATCCCGCTGGAGAAGATCGCCGCCGCGATCAAGCCCATCGACAACCACTTCGCGCGTACGCGGCTGCTGGCGCTGGAAAACACCATCGGCGGCAAGGTGTTGCCGGCGGGGTACGTTGCCGAGGCGGTGCAACTTGCGCGTCAGCACGGCCTGTCCGCACATCTCGACGGCGCGCGTGTCTATAACGCGGCGGTCGCGTCGGGCAAGCCGGTTGCGGCGTTGTGCGAGCCGTTCGATTCGGTCTCGGTCTGTTTTTCGAAGGGGTTGGGCGCGCCGGTCGGCTCGGTGCTGGTCGGCAGCCGCGCGCTGATCGACGTGGCGCACCGCTGGCGCAAGGTGTTGGGCGGCGGCATGCGTCAGGCCGGCGTATTGGCGGCGGCGTGTCTCTACGCGCTGGATCACAACGTCGAGCGCCTCGCCGACGACCACGCGCATGCCGCGCATCTGGCAGCAGGTCTGGAAGCCATCGACCAGGTCAAAGTGCAGTCGGTCGCCACTAATATGGTGTTTGCGCAGTTTCCGCAGCAGCACTGCGCGCCGCTCGAAGCATGGCTCAAGGAGCGCGGCATTCTCACGCAGATGCTGTATGCGTCGCGATTCGTGACGCATAAGGACGTGTCGCGTGGGGATATCGATACGTTTATCGCCGCGGTGAAGGGGTATTTCGCGGCGCGGTGATGTTTGGGCGGAGCGCGGTCGAACTTAAGTTTTTAAACGGCCGCGCTCGCAAAAGTCTGGGCGCAAAGTTGGTCGGCAATGCGAGGTGAAGACTGAGGCACGGGAACGCCGCGTATCAATGCCGCTGGCAACAGCCGCAAAGCCGGATCGCAAGACGAGGCGCCGAACAAAAGCAGCAACGAGAATCAGCAAAACAAAGCGGACGCACTGTCACCCCAGCGCGCCCGCTTTTTCATTTCATCGACGCTTTCGCATGCGCCCCCGACCGATGCGACGGCGCCAGCAAACGCAGGCCGCTCGCGAGGCTCGCCGCGCCCGCGAAGAAAGCGCCGGTGCTCAGCGCCAGCGTCGGCCCATGCCGCCCGGCAATCCCGAAGCTCAACGCGACGAGCGCCGCGCCGGTGGTCTGCCCAAGCAGCCGCGCGGTCGCGACAATGCCGCTTGCGCCGCCGCTGCGCTCGGGCGGCGCGCTCGCCATCAACGCCTTCAGGTTCGGCGACTGGAAGAAACCGAAGCCCGCGCCGCAAATCGCCATGCGGATGCCGATGTCGAGAACGTGCGGATGCACCGGCAGGAGCGCCAGCGACGCCATCCCCGCCGACATCACCGCGAGACCGATCGCGCCGAGCAGTCCCGGCGGATAGCGGTCGGACAGGCTGCCCGCCAGCGGCGCGGCCAGCGCGACCACCACGGGCCACGGCGTCATCAGAAAGCCGGTTTCGACCTGGCTGCGATGCAGCACGTCCTCGAAGTAGAACGGCAGCGAGACGAACGCCAGCCCTTGCGCGGCGAACGAGCAAACCGCCGTCACCGCCGACAGCGCGAACACCGGCCGCTTGAACAGATCGACGGGCAGCATCGGCGCCGGATGGCCCGCTTCGCGGCGAATCAGCAGCAGACCGAACACCACGGCAATCGCCGCCGCGCTCAGCACCAGTTGCGTCGAGGCGCGCTGGGCCGCCTCGCCGAGCGCGAAGATCAACGCGGCGAAGGTGATGACGTTCAGGAGCGCCGCGACCGGATCGAAGTTGTGCTTGCCGCGCTCGGTGTGCGGCAACGCCGGCCACGCGAAGCCCAACGCCAGCAGGCCGAGCGGCACGTTGACCGCAAACAGCCACGGCCACGCGGCCACGGACAGAATCAGCGACGCCACCGTCGGCCCGACTGCGAACGACACGCCGACGATCAGCGCGTTGGTGCCCAGACCGCGTCCGAGCCGGTGCGGCGGAAACAGATAGCGGATCAGCGCGGTGTTCACGCTCATGATCGCGCTCGCGCCGAGGCCTTGCAGGACGCGCGCGGCGGCCAGCAGCGGCAGCGTCGTCGCTAGCGAGCACGCCAGCGAAGCCAGTGTGAAAAGCGCAATGCCGCCGATATAGATCCGCCGATGCCCGACGATATCGCCGAGCGCGGCGAGCGGCAGCAGCGTCGCGACCATCGCGAGCTGATACGCATTGATGATCCACACCGACGCCGCCGGTGCCGCATGCAGGTCCGCGGCAATGGCGGGCAGCGCGGTGTTGGCGATGGCGGTATCGAGCGTGGCGAGCGCGACGGCGAGCATGATCGCGGCCATCGCGCGGCGGTTGGCGGCGGACATCGGAACGTCCGCGGGGAAGGGCTGGGCGGCGGTGGCGCTGGGTTTGTCGGACAAGGCGGTGGTTCGTCGGGTTGAGCATGCCCGCGCGCAGCCGGACGAGTCGAGGCGCGCGGCGCGGGAGTGGCAGGAGTTGCGAGGCGTGTGGCGCGTTGGCCCGAATCCAGCGTTTGACGCGTTTCAGGCGGGGCGCGCAACGAATGTAGTGATTGTTACAGAGACGCGGAAATCGTGCTGGGACCTGGGCGGAGAGGGTGCTGATCACGCGGTCATTAATGCAACTAACGGTCAAGCCCGCCGCCATCCGCGAACTGCTGCGCGCTCGCGGTGTCACATGCCATTCCGGCACAATCGCTTAGCAGACGAGGCGCTTCCATTTGACCACGCACCGGCCCATCGGCTCATTCATCCGCGCGTCACGCGGCGAAAAAATAATGGCGTTGCCTTCCATTCAATGCGCATTGGACGATTCGCAATCGTTTGCCTGTTTTGCGCAACCGATGCACGCGCGCAGTGCCACGCACACGTGGCTTGCACCTCGCGCGTGCGAAAAAACGCCGCGCCGGCTGATGTCGGTAGGCATGGCATGTGCGTAACCAAGCGCTCGCGCTCGCCAGTGTCCGGTGGTCGTAAAATGTCGTACTCTGCTTCTTAACCCGCCTGACCGGCACGCGCCTCCCGCCCGTCATCTGTGCGGTTCGCGTATGTCGCGTCTTTTTTCCCGGAGGCTTCGATGACAGCCGTCGATCTGGAATTCGACCAGCTCAACAGTACCGTCGACGCGCTACGGCGCTCAATTTCCAATCGCATGATGTACGGCGTCGGCAAGGACGCCGTCACCGCGCATCCGCATGACTGGCTGCACGCCGCGGCGCTTGCCGTGCGCGACCGGCTGGTCGCGCGCTGGATGAAGACCACGCGCCTGCAATACGAACAGGACGTGAAACGCGTCTACTACCTGTCGATGGAATTCCTGATCGGCCGGACGTTTACGAACGCCTTGCTCGCTCTCGGCATTCATGACCAGATGAAGGAAGCGCTCGCGAGTCTCGGCGTCGACATGGATGCGCTGACCGATATCGAGCCGGACGCCGCGCTCGGCAACGGCGGCCTCGGCCGGCTGGCGGCCTGCTTTCTCGATTCGATGGCGACGCTCGGCATTCCGGGTTTCGGCTACGGCATTCGTTACGAATACGGCATGTTTCGTCAGCAGATCGTCAACGGCGAGCAGGTCGAAGCGCCGGACTACTGGTTGCGCGCGGGTAATCCGTGGGAGTTTCCGCGGCCCGAGATCAAGTACATGGTGCACTTCGGCGGCCGCACGGTACAGCGTGGCGAGCATGTCGAATGGATTGACACAGAGCACGTGAACGCCACCGCGTACGACACCGTCATTCCGGGTTACGCAACCGACGCGACCAACACGCTGCGCCTGTGGTCCGCGCGCGCGACGGAAGAACTCGATCTCGGCGCGTTCAATCGTGGTGACTACCGCAACGCGGTCGACACGAAGAACATGTCGGAGAACGTCTCGCGCCTGCTGTATCCGGACGACTCGACACCGGCCGGCCGCGAGTTGCGTCTGCGGCAGGAATACTTTTTCGTCTCGGCGACCATGCAGGATCTGATTCGCCGCTATCAGCGCACGCACAGCACGTTCGGGCGCTTCTCCGAAAAAGTGGCGGTGCATCTGAACGATACGCACCCCGTGCTGGCGATTCCCGAGTTGATGCGTTTGCTGGTGGATGTCCACCATCTGCAGTGGGACAAGGCATGGAAGCATGTCACGCAGATCTTCTCGTACACGAATCACACGCTGATGCCCGAAGCGCTCGAAACGTGGGACGTGGAGATGCTCGCGCGCCTGTTGCCGCGGCACCTCGAGATCATCTTCGAGATCAACGCGCAATTTCTCAAGCACGTCAGCGAGCAGTCGGGTCATGACGCCGAGATGATCCGCCGCATTTCGCTCGTCGACGAATACGGGCAGCGGCGCGTGCGTATGGCGTATCTGGCGATCGTTGCGAGCCACAAGGTGAACGGCGTCTCGAAGCTGCATTCGCAACTCATGACGCGCGATATCTTCGCCGACTTCGCGCGCATCTATCCGGACCGCTTTACCAACGTGACCAACGGTATCACGCCGCGCCGCTGGCTCGCGCAGGCGAGCCCGTCGCTGTCGTCGCTGATCGATCAGCAGATCGGCAAGCATTGGCGCAGCAATCTGTTCGAACTGGAGCAACTGCGCAACCTGCGCACGGACAGTGGCTTTATCGAGGCCTTCCGCGAAGCGAAGCGGCAAAACAAATTGCGGCTCGTGCACCGTCTCGCGCATCACACGAAACTGCATTTCGATCCGGATGCGCTGTTCGATCTGCAGGTCAAGCGCATTCACGAATACAAGCGGCAACTGCTCAACGTGCTGCACGTGATCGTGCGGTACAACCAGATTCGCGCGAATCCCGAGCGCGACTGGGTGCCGCGCGTGGTGATGTTCGCCGGCAAGGCCGCGTCCGCGTACCGGATGGCGAAGACGATCATCAAGCTGATCGGCGACGTCAGCGAGAAGGTCAATCACGACCCGCTAGTGGGCGACCGCCTGAAAGTGGTGTTCGTGCCGAACTACGGTGTGAGCGTGGCGGAGTTGATCATTCCGGCCGCCGATCTGTCGGAGCAGATTTCGATGGCCGGCACGGAGGCGTCGGGCACCGGCAACATGAAGCTCGCGCTCAACGGCGCGTTGACGATCGGCACGATGGACGGCGCGAATATCGAAATCTGCGATGCGGTGGGCCGCGAGAACATCTTCATCTTCGGCCACACCGCCGACGAAGTGGACAACCTGCGCGCCACCGGCTACCGGCCGCGGCAAATCTACGAAGAAAACGCGGAACTGCGCACGGCGCTCGACCAGATCCGCACGGGCTTCTTCTCACCGGATGATCCGCTGCGCTTCTCGGATATTTTCCACACGCTGGTCGATTGGGGCGATCACTACATGGTGCTCGCCGATTTCGCCGCGTTCGCCAAGGCGCAGGACGAGGTGGACGCCCGCTTCGTCGACAAGCGCGCGTGGGCCGAAAGCGCGATCGAGAATGTGGCGGGCATGGGTCAGTTTTCGTCGGATCGCACGATCGGCGAATATGCACGCAATATCTGGCATGTGAATCCGCTGAATATCGAATAGCAGACGCTTGCCTCGTTTCAGTCTCGGAGTGGAAAGGCCGTGCGATTGTTGATGAATCGCACGGCCTTTTTTTACTGGCTGCTGCCAGTGTGGCTACTGCGCGAACTGCTCGACGCCGTTCGCGGCACGCAGGCCCATCTGGCCATGCGGGAAGTCGAACAGCACGTCGATATTCTGCATGCCCATCAGGCCGATCACGATGCGGTCGGCGCCCGGTTTCGCCTTGACGATCGTCACTTGCGCGCCTTCATAGCGATGCACCCATTTGCCCGTGCCGACCGCCGCGTTGTAGTTGCCCTGATTGAGCACCTTGCCCGCTTCGTCGTCGCCGGTCCAGTTCGGCGCCTTGTCCATTTCGACGCGGATCATGTCGGTGCTCGCCGTGGCGAACACCAGCGGCGCGCAAAAGGTCATCTTGTCGCCGACGTTCACGCAACCTCTCGGCCATTGCGCGGTGCCGTCTTGGGGGACAGTCAACGGCACCATCGTGTAGTCCTTCGTGATCGCGCTCGACGGACTCAGCACCAGGTAAGGTTTCGCAAAGTTCGAGTGCACCAGATAGCGCTGACCGATATTGCCGGGCAACGCGCGCAGCGGTTGCGTGCAGCACGTGTCATCAGATTGCGCCGCGCCAACGCCGAACAGACCCGAGAACGCCCAGCCGAATTCACCGGTGTAGCCGTCCATGCCTACGCAGCGCCGGGCGTTGGGCTGACAGTTCACCATTTCGACGGCTTGTACGTCGATCTGCGCCGGCTTCGTGCCCGCGAGACTCATCGGCAGTTTCACGGCCGCGCCGGAAACTTGCGCGCCGTTCGCCAAAGGCAGCGAACTCGATGGACCGGCGTTCGGATAATTTGTGGCCGGCAAGACCGACTTCAGCACGCGCACGCCCTGCGTGCCCGTGTCCAGTGCGACATACACCGGCTTGCCATCGAGTTGGATCGGTAGGCCGAGGCGCGCGTGACCTGCGTCGACGCGCTCCACTTGCAGCGGAATCAGCAGACCGTCCTGGCCGCCGTTGATCAGGGAGGCGGTTGGCGCGGGCGGCGTGGGCGTGGGGAAGGTGACGGCGCAGCCGCTGAGTGCGGCGAGCGCCCCGGTCACGACAAGCGCGGCCGCGCTGGAATGACGCAGGGCGAGGCGTAAATGCCGGCGCGCGGTATCGAGAGACGACAGGAACATAGATCACACGCTTTGCAAAAAGGCGGGTCCCTGACGAAGGCGAGGCATCGCACGCTGTGAGGCGGACGGCACGAGCGGCAATCTGGCTGGATTGGCCGTGGCGTGGGCGGTGAAACCGGGACGCTTGCGAACCTGCGGAAGGGAACACGCGATAACAGGAGCGGCGACTCTACATGGCCGCTCGGGTGCAATTGCAAAGATGTGTGAAGGCGCGGGCGCGGCAGGCAACCGGCCCGTGCACGTGTCGATCTACATCAATAGTCGCGCGGACGCCGGATCACGGTTGATTGCGCGCGGCCGAGCGTGGCGCGATCGAGTTTGACGGTCAGCAGGCCGATCACGTCTTCGAGGGTGCGCGAGGTGACTTCGACGCGGAAGGTCACGCGCTCGCGTTGCTGGTCGATGGTGACGACATAAAGACGCAGGTCGTCGCCGAGCGCGGCGTGCAACGCGCGCCGTCCGTCGGCCGACGACCTGCCGGGCACGGTGACGTCGATAATGACGAGTGGCACGACGATATGCGTGCGGCGAGCCATGTGCGGCGCTTGCGGCGCGCGCTGGGTGCGCGAGGACGTGCGCGTGATGGGGAGATCGGACGTGGCGACGGAGGGGGGCATAGGGTTGCGCCGACCCGGCGGGCGGCGCGCGTTGTTGGCACCCGCCCACAATAACGGCGCGCGTCTCAAGGAAGCGCAAAAGCTGCCGCGCGGCGAATTAAAATTGTGTTAACGCGCGGACTGCGTGTGGTGTGGTAACGCGGCAAACAGCGGCGAACCGCGGCATCAAACCTTCGGCGCCGCAGCCGTGGCCTTCGCCTCGTTCACGGCCACGCCGACGCGTTCGACGAAATCGCGATCGGTGCTCGACAGCGCTTCGCGATCGCCGTTCGCCGTTCGCACCATCAGACGATGCGTGATGTCCTGGGTCAGCCAGGTGAGCCAGCCGACCACGACCAGCATCGTGCCGCACACCATGCCGACCGGCGAGCGCAATATCGCGCCGACAATAGCGCCGGCGAGTCCAAGCAGCGAAATCGTGAGCGGCAAGACCTTGTTCTTCGGCACGGTGACGACCCGCACGTCCACGATATCGCGCAGCGGAAAGACCTGGCCGGCGGACGAAAGTGCGTTGCGCGTGACCGACACGCCACGATCATTGAAAGGGGTTTCCATCGAGTCGAATGCAAGCGGTAGCAAAGGCCGCAGCGTACCAGACTTCGAATGTCGAAAGTTACGGGGCCTTTCGCCGGCTCACAGGCTGACTGCGCAAGGGGAGCGTGCGCAGTCGGCTCAAACCTGCAATCACTGGATTTTTCTGCCCGCATGGTGCGGGCGATCTTCGAGCGCTGCTGGCAATTAGTCGCAACTAGTCGTTATCGTTTCACGCTTCGGAAGTAAGGCTCCCTGGGCGACCATTAGTCACGGGCTACGTAGACGATCGGGCGTACATCCCGGATTCCCATATGCAAAGCGGCGCCATTCCACCGATGGCGCCACTTGGGGGCGTGAAGTCGTAGGCTTGCTTATCGCGCCTCGTGCCCGACGTGATGACCCAGCCGAAGCTCGAAGTCGCCTTCCTTCTGCAGACCTTTCTCGTACATTTTGCCGATCAGAGCCTGCGTTTCCGGCCAGGAGGTCGTGCCGATGAAGGCCTGATTCGAGGACCAGCGCTCCGCTTCGGACGGAATGCCGGCGCGCGCATTGACGAGCTTCTTCGCCAGTTCGAGCGCGCGCTTTTCGAAGCTCGCGACACGCCGGGCAAAGTTATCGACGAAAGCGTCCAACTCGGCGTCAGGAATCGAGCGATTCACCCAACCATATTTCTCCGCGGTGTCGGCGTCGAAATCGTCCGCGCCGCAGATGATTTCCAGCGCGCGTGAGCGACCGGCCAGAGCGGAGAGCCATTCGGTTGCGCCGCCGCCGGGGACCACCGCCACGCCAACTTCGACCTGTGCGAGCACAGCCCTTTCCTTCGACGCGAAACGCATGTCGCATGCCAGGGCGAGTTCCGAGCCGTGGCCGCGGGCGCGCCCACGAAGCTTGGCCACGCTGACGACCCGCGATTGCGCCAGCCGGGTGACGAATTTCGGCCACGCGCTAAATTCAGCGGCGCCCGGTTGTTCCGGGATGACCTCGCCACGATCGAGATCGTAGTGCGCAACGAAGTAGTCGGGGTTGGCACTTTCAAAGACAACAACCTTCAGATCACGGTCGGCGTCGATCTTGTCCATCAGGACATTGAGTTCCGCGAACATCTCCGGGTCGTAGAGATTGATTGGCGGATTCTCGATGATCACGCGCCAATAGCTGGGGGTCACAGTGTCGATCGACAGTCGGTTCTGGTTGGAAGTCATGTGTTTCTCCAAGTGATTTTACGGCCGAGCCACGTTGGCAAGAGGTCCGTTATCTGGTTTCGTTATGAAACCATGTGGAGGAGCGTAACAACAATGGTTTAGTAACGCAACCAGTTCGTAGGGGAAATTCTGGAATGGTATGTTGTCGATTTGGAGGGTGGTAACCGTGGAAAAATGGGGTAATTAAAGGACATTAGATCTATTTCGTGCATAATTGTCATGCACGAAAATCATCTCGTTGTGGTTGTATAACAAGACTAGATACAATAAGATCAAACCGAATTGATCGATCATGCACCGAGAGGCAATCGATCCGACGCTGGATTGGCTTCAGTGATTTTTTAGCTTAGAGGAAGAGAGCAATGTCACTTCAACAACACGTTTCAGACGACAACACCCAGGAGTATTCATGGCCTGGCGTGTTGGCCATTGCGCTTGGCGCGCTCTCGCTGGTTGTCACCGAGTTTTCTGCCGGTTGGGTTGCTGTCGGGAATCTCCCGCGATCTGGGCGTGGCCGAAGGAACAGCCGGGCTAGCGGTCACTGCCACCGCGGTACTCGGCTTTATCGCCGCGCCGGTAACGGCGATTGCAATCGGCAAAGCCGACCGCAAGCTCGTCCTGCTTGGTCTCACGGTCTTGCTCATCATTTCCAGCGTATTGTCGTGGACTGCCGGAAGCTTCGCGACGCTACTGATCGCCCGCATCATCCTCGGCATTGGGGTAGGTGGGTTCTGGGCCATCTCCATTACCGCGGCAGCGAAGCTTGTTGCGCCGGAGAAGGTGCACGCGGCGTCGTCGCTCGTGTTCGCCGGCATATCGATCGGTTCTGTGATCGCAGTTCCGGCCGGCTCCTACATCGGTGCTCATGCCGATTGGCGTGACGGATTTCTTGGCGCGAGCATCCTGGCCGTTGTTTGCTTCATCTTGCAGCTCGTTTTTCTTCCGACGCTCAAGATGAAAGAAGGGGTAAGCGTCAGTGACTTCTTTGGCTTGCTGAAGGACCCAAAGATCCGGGCGATCTTCTTGACCGTGATCTTCATCGTTGCCGGGCAGTACGCAGGCTACACTTTCGTCACGCCTTACCTGGAACAGATCACTCATCTCGATGCCGCCATCGTCAGCGGCCTGCTGTTCGCGTACGGCGTGTCTACTGTCGTCGGGAATTTTGCCGGCGGTGCCTTCGCCGGGCGGAACCTGCATAGCACGGTGGTCGCCACGGTGTGGATCTTCGTGTTGTCTCTCGCTGCGATGGCAGTCTTCGCAACCAGCCCCATCTTCGCTGGCGCGGCGTTGCTGATATGGGCTCTTTCGTGGGGAATGGCTCCCGTGGGAACTCAGCTGTGGCTATATAACGCGACCTTGCATGCGCCTGAAGCCGCGCAGGCGATGAACACGAGCGTGTTCCAGCTGTCGATAGGATTGGGCTCGCTGGCCGGAGGCATCGTAGTCAATAAAGTTGGATTGCGCGGTTCGATGTGGCTCGGTGTCCTGATTCTGGCCCTTGCGGTCATGATGGTCTACATCGTCGGCCGTACGAATCCGCAGGCTGCCGTCGCGTGAGATGGATATCCTTCTCACGCTAGTAACGAACGCCGAACTCTTTTCGATCGTGCTGTGCTCGATGTGTTGACTTGACAGGAGATGAAGATGCAACCAACCGCAGTAGTGGTGGGCGTTGGCTCGGAGGAAGGCCTTGGCGCCGCAGTCGCGCGCCGATTCGCGCGTGGTGGCTTCCATGTGCTAGTGGGCGGCCGTACTATGAGCAAGCTCGAACAGGTAGTGGCGGGCCTCGCTGACGGAAACGGAACGCCGGTTCAGGTGGATGCTACGAACGAAGAGGATGTCCTGCGGCTATTCGAGCTGGCGTCGTCTCCTGGTGTCGGGCGCTCACCAGCCAGTGTCGTGGTCTTCAACGCCGGAAACAACCAGCACATCCCGTTTCAGGAGGTGTCCAGCGCTCAATTCGAGGACTTTTGGCGTGTGGGCTGTCTTGCCGGTTTTCTGGTCGGCAAAGAGGCGGCGAACCTTATGTTGCCTCAACGCCAGGGTACGATCATCTTCACCGGAGCGTCGGGTAGCTTGAGAGGAAAGCCCGGCTACGCGCATTTTGCAGCGGCGAAGGCGGGGCTTCGCATGGTAAGCCAGAGCATGGCGAGGGAATTCGGACCACAAGGCCTGCATGTCGCTCATGTGGTGATCGATGGTGGCATCAACGGAGCCAGGCTGAAGAACCTGCGTCCAGACGCCGTTGCCCAGCGAGGAACGGATGGTCTGTTGAACATCGATGCTATTGCCGAGACTTACTGGCAACTGTATCTGCAACACCCCACTGCGTGGACTCACGAGATCGACCTGCGGCCGTTCAAGGAATCGTTCTGACGCGTCTGGATGAGTCCATTCTTTAAACCGATGCAGCCCTCACCGCCGGCTAGTTCATGAAGACGATGCGGGGCACCAGAACATCCTTCGGATGGAGATGGCGCCCGTCTTCCGACATCATCGCTAGCCGCTTGAGAGGCCGCTTTTTCTTGGCATCCAAAGGGATGGAGCCGCGCTCCCCGGGTTCGAACAGATATTCGGCGCCCCACTGACCGAGCGCGACAAGCACGGGGAGCAAAGCCTCCCCTTTGCTGGTCAGTGCATACTCCTGGTATGCGCTGCCATCCGAGGCGGGGACAATTTCCATCACCCCCTGTTCGACCATTGATTTCAGACGGGCCGACAGGATATTTTTGGGGATTCCGAGGCTGCGCTGGAACTCGCTGAAGCGGCCTATGCCGGCCGTCGCGTCGCGGATGATGAGCAGCGACCACCAGTCGCCAATTTCATCGAGCGCCCGGGCGATCGCACAGAGATTCCCTTCGAGACTTTTGCGTTTCATGGCTGATCCTGCTTGACTATGCCCTAGCATATCATATCTGGTATCTTTATTGAACCAACGTGATGGAGGCATGAGAGAGTCTTCGCGGTGACTATCTCGTCATTGCACCCGCCAGGAGAGGCTCTGTCGCAGGACTGCGATCGGCTCGCCCGGACCGGGCCTGCCGCGATGGTTATTGCTGGTGGGAGGCCTGTCCTGCGGGCGATGGATTGTCTTTCTCCGCCTAGTCAATGCGCAGCGGCTGCCTCGACCAGAGCGACCACGCCACTGAGCGGCTTCATCAAATCATCCGGAAGTCCATGACGTTGGCGGAGATACTCGATCGAGTTGAACGACAACCATGTACGGCCATCGGTATCCTCCCAGACGAGTACCTTAAGCGGAAGATCCAGCGCAGCAGTAGGCGCGCATTGCATCAATGGCGTACCAGCCTTGGGGTTGCCGAAGATCACGAGTCGACTGAAGCTTAGCGCGAGCCCGGCTCGCTCGGCGTCGCCACTGAAATCGATGCAGCTGAAAAGCATCAGCCCCCGTTCCCGGATCAACTGTTGGAGGCGCTCGGTTGTTGCGGCACCGGAGCGCGCGCTTGCAAAGGTGACGATGCCGTTATCGGCACTCTCAGTAGTTGAGTTGGTGGTCATGGTGTCTCCAATGCGGACGGTACGCGTTCGACGTAGTCCAGACGAGCGCACCAACTCAGTTTAGGTGTTCCCGGAACCAGCGTGGTCGATTTTTAGCCCAGTCTCAATCAAACGACTTGTCGTTCGGCGCTGCGTACAATTTTTCCAGTCCCTCGCTCATGGGAAAGTCAAAGTTGATGCCTTTCGGCGGTACCGGCTTCATGAACCACTTGTCGTACATGGCTTTGATATCGCCGCTTTTCATCTCGTGAATCATGACGTCGTCGACCAGCTTCCTGAACTCCGGGTCGTCCTTGCGGAGCATGAAGCCATACGCTTCGGACGATTGAGGCGTTCCCACAATGACCCAGTCGGCGGGCTTGGCCGTCAGCGAGCGCGCGCCGGCAAGCAGGACGTCGTCCATCATGTAGGCCACGGCCCGGCCGGTTTCGAGCGTGACACGGCCTTCACCGTAATCTTTCGCGCTGATGATCTGCATGTTCATCTTTTTCTCCTCGTTCATTTTCCTGAGGAGACGTTCTGACGTGGTTCCCTGGTTGGTCACGACGGTCTTGCCGGTAAGATCGGCGAAATCCTTGATGCCGGAGTCTTTGCGCGTCAGGAGACGCGTCGTGGCAACGAAGAACGTGTTGGAAAACGCGACCTGGTTTTGCCGGGCCGTCAGGTTTGTCGTCACCCCGCATTCGAGGTCGACGGTGCCGTTCTGCACGAGTGGAATGCGGTTCTGCGAGGTGACCGGTATGAAGCGGACGCGCAGATCGGGGCGGCCAGTCTTGGCCTTCACCGCGTCGATGATTCTGTTGCAAATATCCTGGGAAAATCCGATCACCTGATTATTCGTATCAACGTACGAAAACGGCACGGATGTTTCGCGGTGGCCGATCGAAATCGAATTTCCGTTCTGGATTTTTGCCAGGGTCGACTGCGTCTCCTGCGCCGAGGCGGTGGTCGAAACAACGGCAAAAGTCGCGAGGGCCATCAACAGCCTGTGTTTCATAACAATTTCCCCATCGTGGTAAGAGCCCGTCTCTGCGCGTGTGCGCGGCCGATTTGATACATATGTTGCCAAAAAAATATTTAATGCAACATATGTTAACCACTGATACGCCAAACATTTGGCCGCTTTGATTGCACGAGCGGCACAGGGGGTCGACGGGTGCCTCACAAGGGCCGGTCACGCTGCGCTGCAATCCACGTCTGCGAATGCGTGTGATTTCGCCTGTCGGCATCGCGGCCGGAATCCGCTCGGGGGAGGGGAACGTTAAATGCTACTTCGGTCGACGGAGTCGCGCGGCGGCACGAACGAATACAGCCGCGCGAGTTGCACATCGACCCTGGAGACAAACAAAATGAGCACTCGGCCCACCAATCCGCCTGATCCTGCACGCCGGAAAATTCTCGCTGCGCTGGCAAGTTCTATTGCGTTGTCGGCTTGCGGCGGAGGTGGCGGCGGCAACTCCGGGTCAGGCGGGTCGACCAATCCTGCGATCGGAGCGATCCCGCCAGATCGCGCCAATCTTCCGCGTCCTCCATTGCCCGATCCGTCGACTTCCGGCATCGACCATATCGTCCTCGTCACGATGGAAAACCGTTCCTTCGATCATCTGCTCGGCTGGGTGCCGAACGCCGAAAGCGCGCAGGCTGGGCGCACGTTGACTGATGCGTTCGGCACGGCCCGCGCGTCGTTCGCGCTCACGGCAAATGCGGCCTATGGCTTCCAGGGCTGCGCATACGCGGACCCGGATCACGCGTACGACGCCGGGCGCACCCACCTCGCAAACGGCGCAATGAACGGCTTCCTGCTGACGCCGGCCACCAGCCTCACGCCTGGCGACTTGCTGCCGATCGGCTATTTCCAGGCCACGGATCTGGAGTTCTACCAGGGGGCTGTCGCGCAATACACCGTCTGCGACTATTACATGAGCGGCATTCTTGCCGACACCTACCCGAATCGCGTCTACCTGCATAGCGGTGAAACGGACCGCCTTTCCGACACGCTCGACACCTCGTCATTGCCGACCATCTGGGACCGTCTCGACGCGAAGAACATCTCGTCGACGTACTACTTCCACGACGTGCCGTTCACGGCGCTCTACGGAACCCGCTATGTCGGCCGTTCGAAGTTGTTTGCCGATTTCCTGACCGATGCCGCCGCGGGCACCTTGCCGTCGTTCTGTATGGTCGATCCGAGTTTCGGCGGCGAAGCACAGGGGACGTCGAACGACGACCATCCGCATGCCGACGTCCGCAACGGCCAGGTGCTGTTGGGGCAGATCTACGATGCGCTGCGCACCAGCCCGAACTGGAGCAAGACGCTCGTGATCATCGTCTACGACGAGTGGGGCGGCTTCATGGAACATGTCGCGCCGCCGATAAGGACGGTGTCGGCCGCCGAAAGCGCGTTGGGCAACGACGGGCGGCTCGGGTTTCGCGTGCCTTGCGTGCTGCTCGGACCGCGTGTGCGGGCGAACAGCGTGTCGCGCTATCCGTTCGATCCTAGTTCGATCCATCAACTGCTTGCCTGGCGCTTCGGGCTCGACCCGCTCGGCGTGCGGGGAAGCGATCCGGGAACGGTCAACCTGGCGTACGCATTGGATCTGGCGGACGCGCCACGCACCGACGCGCCTGCCATCGCCGTCACGCAGGGTGTTTTCGGCGCGGCGTGCGCGGCGTCGGCGTCCACCGGCGCTTCGGTCGTGACCGGCATCGGAGAACTGGACAAGAGCCAGGTCACGCCGGGAAGCACCGTCCCCGATACGTCAGTGAGCCCGGTGGGCGGCCGTTTCGCGGAGCTGAGAACGAAGGCGGACGCTCTTGGCTTCCCGAGCCCGAAGTAACCTGGCGTCAAGCGTGATCCGCTGGATTGCCTTGACCCGCCTTCGGCGCTCCGGCGTCCTGATGATGATCGGCGGCGAGAAACATATACATCGCGGGCACCACGAACAACGTGAAGAGCGTGCCGATCGACAGCCCCGTGAAGATCACGAGGCCCATCGCATTGCGGCCCGCGGCGCCTGCCCCGGAGGCGACCACGAGCGGCAGGACGCCGAGCACCATCGCCGCCGTGGTCATCAGAATCGGGCGCAGCCGCACGCCGGCCGCCTCTTCCAGGGCTTCGCGCTTCGATCTGCCGGCATGTTGCAGTTCGTTGGCGAACTGGACGATCAGAATGCCGTGCTTGCTGACGAGCCCCATCAGCGTGACGAGCCCGACCTGCGTGTAGATGTTCAGCGTCGTCAAGCCGATGTTGATGAAGATCAGCGCGCCGAAGAGCGCCATCGGCACCGAAATCAGAATCACGATCGGGTCGCGGAAACTTTCGAACTGGGCCGCGAGCGCAAGGAACACGATGATCGTCGCGAACATCAGCGTGATGATAAAACCGCCGGACTCCTGCACGAACTGCCGCGATTGCCCCGAGTAGTCCGCCGAATAGCCTGCTGGTGCTGCCTGTGCGGTCGCCTTGCGCAGAAAGTCGAGGACCTCGCCTTGTGACACGCCCGGCACGATCACGCCGGAGATCGTCGCCGAGTTGAGTTGCTGGAAGTGGTTGATCGATTCCGGCACGACGTTGTGTTCGAGATGCGCAATCGTCGAAGCCGGCATGACACTGCCGTCCGGCGTGCGCAGGTAGTAATCGAGCACCTGTGAAGGATTCAGGCGGTCGGTCTGCAATACCTGCGGAATCACCTTGTACGAGCGCCCGGCGATCGAGAAGTAGTTGACATAGCCGCCGCCGAGCGCCGACCCGAGGGCCTGCCCGACGTCGCTCTGCGAGAGGCCGAGCGAAGCGACCTTGTCGCGGTCGACGACGAGCGTGGCTTCCGGCTTGTCGAGCTTGAGATCGCTGTCGACGAAGAAAAACATCCCGCTCGCGCGGGCTTGTTGCAGAACTGCCTGCGATACCTCGTTGAGGTTCTCGAAAGGCTCGGTCGTGCTGATGACGAACTGCACCGGCAAGCCCTGCGAGCCCGGCAGCGGCGGAAACTGGAATGCCGCGACACGTGCCCCGGCAATCTCATTCCATTTCTGCTGCAATTCCTGTTGCAACGCGGTCGCGCCCTTGCTGCGCTGATCCCATGTCTTGAACAGCACCCCGCCGATTCCCTGGTTGAGTGTCGGTGAGCCCGTGAGCTGGAACATCTGCGAGTATTCAGGCAAGGCCTTGGATATGTCGAATACCTGGTCCGCGTACGTCTGCATCTGCTGGATGGTCGCGTTCGGCGGCCCCTGGATCTGCGACAGTACGATGCCCTGATCCTCCTGCGGCGCGAGTTCCGATTTCGACGTCATGAACAGGTAGACCGTTCCGCCGAGCAGCAGCGCGCCCATCACGGTGAATACGGGCCAGGTGTCGAGCGTCGCGTGCAACAGACGGCCGTAGCCACGATGAAGGCGTTCGAACTGGCGGTCGACGAAGCGCGCGAAGCGTCCCGACTCCTGGTCCGCGCGAAAGAAGCGCGAGCACATCATCGGCGACAACGTGAGCGCGATCACGCCGGACACCGTCACCGCGCCGGCCAGCGAGAACGCGAACTCGGTGAAGAGGGCGCCGGTCAGGCCGCCCTGAAAACCGATCGGCGCATACACGGCGATCAGCACGACGGTCATCGCGAGGATCGGGCCGCCGAGTTCGCGCGCGGCGATCAGCGCGGCCTCGAATGGCGCCTTGCCTTCCTCCTTCATGTGGCGATCGACGTTCTCGACGACGATGATCGCGTCGTCCACCACGAGCCCGATCGCGAGCACGAGCGCGAGCAGTGTCAGCAGATTGATCGAATAGCCGAGAAACTGCATCACGAAGAACGTGCCGATGAGCGACAACGGCATTGCGATCAGCGGCACGACGACCGCGCGCAAGCTGCCGAGGAACAGGAAAATCACCGCGGTGACGATCAGCAGCGCCTCGACCAGCGTCTTGATGACTTCGACGATCGCGGTGTTGATGAAATCGGTTGCGTCATAAACGATCTCGCCCGTCATGCCGGTCGGGAACTGCTTCTGCAGCCCCGGAAAGATGGCCTTCACGCGCTTGGCGACATCGAGAATATTGGCGTCCGGCGCGACCTTGATGCCGATGAACACCGAACGCTTGCCGCTGAACGCGACATTGAAGTCGTAGCTGTCGGCGCCGAGCACGACGTTCGCGACGTCTTCGAGGCGCACGATCGCGCCGTTCTTCTGTTTGACGACGAGTTGCTTGAAGTCGTCGACGGTGTGCAGGTCCGTGCCCGCGTTCAGATCGACGCTGACCATTTGCCCCTTGGTCGTGCCGAGCGTCGCGAGATAGTTGTTGTTGCCGAGCGCCGTGAAGACGTCGGCTGCCGTCACGCCGTGGGCGGCGAGCCGCGTCGCGTCGAGCCACGCGCGCAACGCGAACTGCCGGCCGCCGAGGATTTCAGCCGTCTGCACGCCTTCGATCGAATCGAGCTTGGGCTTGATGACGCGTAACAGGTAGTCCGTGACGTTGTTGCTCGGCAGCACGTCGCTGTAAAAGCCCATGTACATCGCGTCGGTGGTCTGCCCGGTCTGTATCGTCAGCACCGGCTGCTGCGCCTGCGGCGGCAACTGGTTGCGCACCGAGCCGATCTGCGTATTGATCTCGGTCAGCGCGCGGTTCGCGTCGTAGTTCAGGCGCAGCGTTGCGATAATGGTCGACACGCCGGTGCTGCTCGTCGACGACATGTAGTCGATGCCTTGCGCCTGGGCAATCGCCGACTCGAGCGGCTGTGTGATGAAGCCGGCGATGGTGTCGGCGCTCGCCCCGTAGTAGGCCGTGGTGATCGTCACGATGGCGTTTTCGGTCTGCGGATACTGGCTGACTTTCAGCGCGGCCAGCGAGCGCAACCCGAGCACGAGGATCAGCAGGCTGACGACCGAGGCAAGCACGGGCCGGCGGATAAAGAGATCGGTGAAGGTCATCGCGCGGTCTCTCTATTGTTCCTGGGGCGCCGGGTTCGGATTGTCCGACGGCTGCACGCTGTTGTTGATGACGAGCGGCGTGCCGTTCTTCAGCTTGAGCTGACCGCTGGTCACGACCTGCGTGCCGGCGTCGATGCCTTTGAGGATCGCGACCTGATCGCCGCGCGTCGGGCCAGGCGTGACGAACACCTGCTGCGCGACGGGCAGCGCCTTGCCCTGTGCATTGGGTTGCGTGCCCGGCTTGACGATGAACACGGTCGCGCCATAGGGGTTGTAAGTGATCGCGGTTTGCGGGAGCGTCAGGTAGCGCTGTCCGGCGCCCGCGTCGATCTTCACGTTCGCGTACATGCCCGGCAGCAGCTTGCGCTCGTGGTTGTCCACGCTGGCTTCGATCTGCACGTTGCGCGTGGTGCTGTCGACCTTCGGGCTGACCGACTGGATCTTGCCCTTGAACGTTTGCCCGCTGTAGGCGTTAGTGTCGACCACGATGGTCTGGCCGATCGCGAGTTGCCCGAGCTGCTGCTGCGGCACGTAGAAATCAGCGTAGATCGGATCGATTGCCTGCAGTGTGACGATCGCATCGCCCGGATTGATGTACTGCCCCGGATTGATCGTGGTGATGCCGAGACGTCCCGCAAACGGCGCGCGAATGATCTTCTTGTCGACAAGCGCGGCCTGTTGCGCGACTTGCGCCTTCTTGCCCTTGAGGTCGGCGGCGTCCGCGTCGAGCTGCGCCTTGGCGATCGCCTTGATGTCGTACTGCGCCTTGTCGCGCATGTAGACCGTCTGCGCGAGTTCTGCGGCTGCCTGGAGCGACTGGAGCAGCGCCACGTCGCTGTCCGCGTTGAGCCTGACAAGCACTTGTCCGGCTTTCGCTTCCTGTCCCGAGCTGAATGCCACCTCGCGCACGAGGCCGGCGACTTCGGTGGTGACATCGACGCCGCGCACGGCGCGCAGGCTGCCGACCGCCGCAAGCTGCGGCTGCCATTGCTGATAACCGGCGACGACTGCCGAGACGGTGGCGGGCGGCGCCGAGTTGCCCGCCATGAACTTGGCGAACATATGCGTGCGAAACACGTTGAAGCCGACGAGCGCGGCCAGCAGCAGGCCGACACAGATCAGCATGATCACCATCCGTTTTGTCAGCGGTTTTCTTTCGGTCATCGTGATGTCCTTGCACGGCATTGGGCGAAAGCGCCGGACGGTTCGTCCTTTCGTTCCTTCGTTTCTGACGGCGCGTGTTGCAAAGAGCGGTGAAGCGAGTGTCCCGTCGGGCTATGGCAATGCGTCAATGCGTGGTCGCGGCGGTGGCCGGCGCGGCGGCGTTCCACCAGCCGCCACCGAGCGCCTGGAAGAGGGCCGCGGTGTCGGCGTAGCGGGCTGCCTGAGCCTGAGCGAGGCTCACCACGGTTTGCTGGTACTGGCGTTGGGCATCGAGAAGCGATAGATAGCTCACGCCGCCGACGCGGTACTGCCCACGCGTGAGTTCCAGCGAGTCGTTGGCGGCATGCCAGGCATCCGTCTGCGCTTTCAGGCCGGTCGCGTCGTGATCGAGCGCGCGCAGCGAGTCCGCGACGTTCTGAAACGCCAGCAGCACCGTTTCACGATATTGCGCGTCGGCCTGCTCGTACGCCGCCTCGGCTGCGCGCTTCTGCGCGCTCAGTTGCCCGCCGTGGAAGACCGGTTGCAGCAGGCCGGCGCCGATGCTCCAGATCGTGCTGCCGGCTTTGAACACCTGTGCCGGCGTCAGAGCCTCGGCGCCGTAGCTGGCCGACAGCGTGATCTGCGGATACATCGCCGCGGTGGCCACGCCGATTTGCGCGCTGGCCTGATGCAGCACGGCATCGGCGGCGAGAATGTCGGGCCGCTGTTGCACCAGGGCCGACGGCAGGCTGACAGGCAGCGTTTCGGGTAACGAAAACATCTCGAGCCTGAATTCGGGCAACGCGGTGTCGCTGGGCAGTTTGCCGGCCAGCACGGCGAGCTGGTGACGCACCTGGTCGAGTTGTTGTTGCAGCGGCGGCAGCGTAGCGCGGGTCTGCGCCAACAGGGTCTGCTGCGCGAGCACCGTCGTACGGCCCACGCCCCCAAGTTCGAACTGCTTGCCGAGTACGCCCAGTTGCTCGTCTTCTTGCGCGGCGATCTGCTCGGTCGCCTCGATCTGGGCGCGCAGCGACGCTTCCTTGACGGCCGCGGTCACGATGTTCGCCGACATCGCGAGATAGGCCGCCTGCAACTGGAAGCGCTGGTAATCGACTTGCGCGTGCACCGCTTCGAGTGCGCGCCGGGTGCCGCCGAACACGTCGAGTTTGTACGACACGTTCACCGATGCGTTGTAGAGATTGAACTCCTCGACGAGTCCGGGCTCGCCGAATGTGACGCCGTTGAATTTTTCGCGCGTGGCGCCGAGTTGCGCGTCGACGCTGGGCAGAAGGGTGCCGCCCGCTTGCGCCGAGAAGTTCTCGCGCGCCTGCCGCAGGGCCGCTTGCGCCGCCGCGATGTTCGGACTGTTGACGAGAGCCTGACGGATCAGCGTGTCGAGCGGCTCGCAATGAAAGAGGGCCCACCAGGCGGCGGGAATGTCCTGTCCCGGCACGAAGCGCTGCGGCAAGCCGGCGGCTCCCGGGGAAGAGGCCGTCTGCTCGGGCAGCGGCGAGGCGGTGTAGGTGTCGGTAGCGGGCGCGGGGGGAGAGCGGTAGTCAGGACCGACCATGCAGCCGGCCACTGCGGCGCAGCCGCATAGCGCGACGCACAGGCGCCGCTGCCGGACAATACGCGGGTTAACGTCGGTCATCGATCCACCTTATATCGCCTGCGTTCTGACTAAACGAGCGAGCGGACGCGGATATTCGGGCAACGTGAACGTTCGGTGTTTCTTTTCCTGCCTGACGCCGGAATTTACCACGCGGGACGATAGCTACGCGTAGCCTAGCACGGTCGATTGCTGCGCTCGCACACGAGATCACGTAGGCAGTGCGCTTGACCTGCCGCCACCGGAATCTCCCATCGCGCAAACGGTCTATACTGGAATATCGCCCTTTTTTTCGGGGGATCAAATGGCTGCCACGCAATCCGGGGCGACGCCCCTCTCCGATCAGGACGCTCGGCGGCAGTTACGCCGCGCCGTCATCGCCAGCACGATTGGCACTACGATCGAATGGTATGACTTCTTCCTCTACAGTACGGTCACCGGCCTGGTTTTCGCGAAGCTGTATTTTCCCGGATCAGACCCACTTGTCGGCACACTGCAAGCTTTCCTGATTTACGCCGTCGGCTTTATAGCGAGGCCGGTTGGCGCGGCTATTTTCGGCCACTACGGCGATCGCATCGGACGTAAAGCCACGCTCATCGTCACGCTGTTGTTGATGGGATTCGCCACGTTTGCCGTGGCCTTTGTTCCGACCTATGCGACGATCGGCATCTGGGGCGCCGTCGCGCTCACGGTGCTGCGTTTCATCCAGGGCGTGGGCGTCGGTGGCGAATGGGGTGGCTCGGTCCTGATGTCGATGGAATGGGCGCGCACCAACGCGCACCGCGGCTTCGTCGCCTCCTGGCCGCAGTTCGGGGTGCCGGCGGGACTGTTCCTGGCCAACCTCGCCGTGCTGGCCATGAGCGAGATCTCCGGCAGCGCTTTCCTGACGTGGGGCTGGCGCGTTCCCTTCTTTCTCAGCATCGTACTGGTCGCGATCGGCCTCTACATCCGCCTGAATATTCTCGAGACGCCGATCTTCGCGCGGCTCCTCGCCGAACACAAGATCGAGAAGACGCCGATGCTCGAGGTATTGCGCCGCCAGCCGAAAGACATTCTTCTCTCGGCCTTTGCGCGCATGGCGGAACAGGCACCGTTCTACATTTTCACGGCCTTCGTCTTCACCTATGGCGTCACGACGCTGGGCGTGACACGCGACCTGCTGCTGACGGCGGTGCTGGCGGCTTCCGTGCTGGAATTCGTCACCATCCCGCTGTTTGGCCATGTGTCCGATCTGATCGGGCGGCGGCGGATGTACATGATCGGTGCCGCCGCTGTCGGCGTATTCGGCTTCCTCTATTTCGGCATGGTCGACACCAGGAATCCAATGTGGATCTTTGCGGCCATCGTGCTCTCGCTGGTACCGCATTCAATGATGTATGGTCCGCAAGCTGCATTGATCGCCGAATCGTTCACGGGGCGGCTGCGTTACAGCGGGGCGTCCATGGGCTACCAGTTGGCTTCGGTCATTGCGGGCGGCCCCGCGCCGCTGATTGCGACCGCGCTCTTCGCTTACTACCATTCGGGCTATGCGATCGCCGGCTATGTGCTGGTGTGCTCGGTGCTCAGCCTGATCGCCGCTTCGCGGCTGGGTGACTACACGAACAAAGACATCTCGCAGGAATACGACGATGCGCGGACGATGGGCGATAGCGGGCACGCCACTCCAGCCGCATGATTAGTCGGCTTGCCGCGGCTTCCATCAATAGGCCGCGGTCAGAGCGGGTCGGGTTCGCATTGCCTGTCTTCATTTCCACCACGCTAATTCCCGTTACCTCTGGTCCTACATACCTCGACAACATCCGCGGGCGCGCGACCTGACCGGTGCCTCATTGCGCCCATTGGCCAGATTGCCAGCGTGCCCCGTGCCATGCCCGACGCAATGTTCCTTCACATGCGTCGAATCTGATCAGGCGTTTCAGTCATATCTTACGGCGACCTGATCATAGAACCTCGCGTCTCCCAATCGTACATTTGAGCCACCGGAATGCCAGGTCAGCCGCCTGCCTTCAGGCCGGTAGATGAACGCTCACGGCCCCGCCGCATGACGATCCATATTGGGAGAAATGCTATGAATGCAGTATCGCGACTCACCGACCGCGATCGTTACGCGCGGTGCATTCGCGCTTCAAAGATGGTCAGCTGGGACATCGACCGTGACGTGATTCGAGGCCGCACCTTTGACACGTCGCAGAAGTATTTGCCAGACGGACTCTCGCTGGCTCCGAATTTCATCACGCTCTCGGATAGCGAGAAGCTTTTTGTCAGCCAGATTCAGGGACGCACGTATGCCAACGTGTTCGGACTGGTGGAGCGCTTCATCAACGCCAAGGTGCTGGAAGTCAGCCGTGACTATTGGCTTGGCGACCAGGTGGCGCTCGAGGCGCTGGTCCGCTTTAGCGACGAGGAGCTTAAGCATCAGGCGCTGTTTCGCCGCATCGACATGCTGGTCGGTGAAACGCTGCCCGCTGGCTATCGCTTCAACGTCGACCCTGATGCCATTGCCGCCGTGGTCCTCGGCAAGAGCACCTGGGCCGTGCTGGCGCTGACGCTGCATATCGAACTGTTCACCCAGCTTCACTATCGCCATAGCATTGATCCAGACGGTCAGCTTTCCGAACTATTCAAGAATGTATTCCTTTACCACTGGAAGGAGGAGAGTCAACACGCCATTCTCGACGAGCTCGAATGGGGACGTCACGACGCCACTGTCACGGCTAACGATCGCGACAAGGCTGTTGACGAGTTCATCGAACTGGTCGTCGCGATCGACGGCATTCTGCAGGCGCAGGCCGTAGCCGACGCGCGTTACTTCGTGGCCAACTGCGGCCGCGCGGTCTATGAAGCGGAAACGCTGTCGATCGAAGCGAATTTCCTCGAGGCCTACCGGTGGCAATACATCCACTCGGGTGTACGTCACCCTCATTTCAGGGAGGTGCTTTATAGCCTTATTTCCGAAGACCAGGCCATGCGCATCCAGACTGCGCTCGCCACCCTGCAATAAGACTTTCTGAAGCTGAACAACCCACGTTTGTCCAGGAGATGGAACATGAATGCCAATGCACAGACCCATGAAACTAACATCGTCAACGGCCTCAACGTCGACGACCTGTTCTCCCTGATCGAAGGCGTCAAGGGCGATGCGTCGAAAGCCAACACCAGTTGGCGCGTTGCCACGACCTGGAAGGGCCAGGCCCGGAGTCACTCCGAGGTAAAGGGGTTCGCGATCGGAGGGCAGGACGTGTCGCGTCGATTCACGATCGATATCGATGAACCTCTCGAACTCGGCGGCTCGAACCAGTTCGCCAATCCTCAGGAGCATCTGATCGCGGCGCTGAACGCTTGCATGACGGTGGGTTACGTGGCGCAGTGCGCTGTTCGCGGAATCACGCTCCAATCTCTCGAGATTGAAACGGAGGGCGACATCGACCTTAGAGGCTTTCTCGGGCTCGACCCGAAGGTGGCAAACGGCTACGAGAGCCTGCGTTATACCGTTCGTATCAAGGGCAGCGGTACCAAGGAACAGTTCGCCGAAATCCACGACGCTGTCATGGCCACTTCTCCCAACTTCTACAATCTAGCAAATGCCGTCTCCTTGAAACCCACGCTTCTGGTCGGGTGAGCTTCGCGATGTAGGGCGGCGCGACTCGAATCGTTTCCGTCGCGCCGCCTTCCAACTGCGGATCGCCAACTCAGCTGTCCGGTGAACGGTCATACGCGTTCACCGACGTTCACCGGTTCCAACTTTTCGGCACGTGTTCAGGCTTGAAGTTACTCGACGAAATCCGTTGCTTCGGAAGAGCCTTTCCAGGCGTCGACATCGTGCTGGACCGCCGCGGTCTTTTGCGCCGCCAGTTCGTTCGCAATCTTGCCGGCGAACAGGTGCAACGGGGGTTCTGTTACGTCCACCGCCTGCATGATCAGCAGGGCCAGCTTGTCCGGGTCGCCTGCCTGACGACCGTGCAGCGTGCCGAGATGCAGATCGAGCGATGCCTTGGCCTCGGTGTATTCATCGATCTGCCGTTTGGCCACCGCTAGCGCGCCACTCGACAAAAACTCCGTGCGCACCGGCCCCGGATATACCACCGTTGCCTTGATGCCGAACTCGGCCACCTCGGCGGCCAGCGACTCCGTCAGGCCGGCGATGGCGAACTTGCTCGCCACATAGCTGCCCCAGCCGGCGTAGCCGCCCTGGAAACCCACGATCGAAGCGATATTGATCACGTGCCCGCCGCGCTGGGCACGCAGGTGCGGAAGTGCATGCCGCAGCACCGTCAGCGGGGCGAACAGGTTGATGTCGAAGTTTTGCCGAAGCTCCTCGTCCGAAAGCCCTTCAACGGTGCCTTGTTGCGCATAGCCGGCGTTGTTGACGACCACATCGATCTTGCCGAAGGTTTCGATCGTCCTGGCGATAGCGGACCGCACGCTCTGGTCGTCGGTGAGATCCACTTGCAGAGGAAGAAACTGCCCGGAAGCCTGGCCGATCGCTTCGGTCAGCGACGCTACGGTTCGCGAGGTCGCCGCGACGCGATCGCCGCGCGCGAGGAGTTGCCGCACGAGTCGTTGGCCGACGCCTTTCGACGCGCCGGTGACAAACCAGATTTTTGCAGACTTGCTCATGATGATGTCCTTTGATAGATCAGTCATGCGAAATTAATGGAGGCTAATTGTTTAAAGGAACACGGCCATGAATTACTTGAGCGCCACGCTCATTCCACCATCGGCCATCACCACCGCGCCGACGATATAGCTGGCTTTATCGGAAGCCAGGAAGGCGATCACTTCGGCGATTTCCCGCGGATCGGCCGCCCGTTTGATCGGCGCGCTCTTGCCATGCGCGGCGAGAAAAGCCGGCCCGTCTTCGTGGATGTGGTTCGTGATGTTCGTCACCGCATCGCCCGATCCGACCGCATTGACGCGAATGCCGTGATCGATCGCCTCGAGCGACATGGCGCGCGTCAACTGGGCGAGCGCGCCTTTCGACGCCGCATAAGCGGCGATCAGCGGAAACGCCTGATAACACGCATATGAACCCACGTTGACGATCGCGCCCGTCTTCGCCGGCATCATCGCGCGCATTGCCTCGCGCGAGAAAAGGAACGCGCCGGTGGAATTGACTGCCTGAATGCCGTTCCAGTCGTCGAGCGTCATGTCAATGACCGGCTTGTTGATGATGATGGCCGCGTTGTTGACCAGAATGTCCAGCCGCCCAAAGCGTTCTGTCGCTGTCGACACCGCACGCACCGCGCTTTCTTCATGCGCGACGTCGGCGATGAGCGGCACGATCCCCGGCTGGGCCAACGCTTCGACATTGGCGCCGCGATCGACGGCGATCACGGTGGCGCCTTGGGCGTGCAGTAGTTCGGTGGTGGCGAGTCCGATGCCGCTAGCCGCGCCAGTGACGATGGCGACTTTGCCGGCGAACAGCTGGTCTGTGGATGCAGATGAGGTCATGATGAATTTCTCCTGGGGGAAGGGGATGCTTAGAAGGGACTGGCCGTCGGACGCACGACGAGTTCGCTCACGTCGACATCCGCCGGCTGCTCGATCGCGTAGGCGACTGCGCGCGCAATGGCGTCGGAGGTCAACGCGATCCGGCGGAAGTCACGCATTGCGGCCCGCGCCGTCTCGTCGGAGATCGAATCGGCCAACTCCGACTCCACGACGCCCGGGCAGATCACGGTCACGCGAATCTTGTCGGTTTCCTGCCGCAAGCCATCCGAGATGGCGCGCACGGCGAATTTGGTGGCGCAGTACACGGCGGCCGTCGGCGTGACGGCCAGCCCGCCGATCGAGGACATATTGATGATCTGGCCGAACCCCTGCCGCTCCATGGTCGGCAGTACCGCGGCGATGCCGTGCAACACGCCGCGCACGTTCACGTCGATCATGCGATTCCACTCGTCCACTTTGAGCGAACTCAAAGGCGACAAAGGCATCACGCCGGCGTTGTTGACGATCACGTCGATACGGCCGAAGGTGTCTAGCGCGAACTGGGCGAAAGCGTTCACGTCGGCGGCGGACGTGACGTCGAGTGCCCGATAATGAACCGAGCCGCCGCTCGCCTGGATTGTCTCGGCCAACGCCGCGAGTCGTTCGGTGCGCCGTGCGCCGATCACGAGCTGATGCCCCTGGGCAGCGAGCAGCCGAACCGTTGCTTCGCCGATACCGCTGCTTGCCCCGGTGATGAGGATGACCTTGGGTTGGTTGGTTTGCGTTGTCATGGTGCGTTCTCCGTTCCGATAGTTCGTGCAGGTTTTGTCCGAGGGGCGCCGCGAAGGCCGTACATCAGAAAGCAGGGCAATCGCGGCGGCGTGTCTCTCGAGACCTTCGGCAGCACTGTGCAACCGATGACCCATCTTATGAGCCGGCCACCTGCGTGCGAATACACGCGACAATGGCGGTATTGCCTATTCCTATCGACGTGGGTTGTTGCCCGTTGATCGAGTCCGGCGGAATCGCTTAACCTGACCTCGCAAAAAAAGGAGTTCTCGTGACCGTTGCCGACAACCCGGTTTCCACAAGAATGGTGAGCCTGCTTGGGCGTCTGGCGCCGAATGAGGGGTACACCCAGTCCGCACTGGAATCGGTGCGGTTCATGCGCTCGAACCGGCCGCTGGGGCGCACACCCGTGCTGTACGAACCCAGCATCGTGATCGTGTGCCAGGGGCGCAAGCTGGGCTTTCTGGGCGAAGAGGTGTACGTCTACGATGCGCAGCACTACCTGGTTCTGTCGGTACCGCTGCCGTTTTCGACGGAAACCGAGGCGAGCGAGTCCGAGCCGATGCTGGCCGTGTCGCTGCGGCTTGATCTCACCGATCTGACCGACCTGATTCTGGCGATCGATCAAGCGGCGTGCCAGCAGCAAGGCACGCCGCTTGGGATCGTCTCCACGCCGCTGGAGGGCGATCTTGCCGACGCTACGTTGCGCCTGCTACGGGCGCTGAGCTCGCCGCTCGATGCCCAGGTGCTCGGGCCGTCAATCGTGCGCGAAATCTGCTATCGGGTCCTGGTGGGGGAGCGTGGTGCGGCGATGCGAGCGGCGCTCGCCCATCAAGGCCGCTTCGGCAGGGTGGCCAAGGCGCTGCGGCGGATCCACACGGACTTTGCCGAGCCACTCGATGTCAGCCGTCTCGCCGACGAGGCCGGCATGAGCGTGCCGGCTTTTCACGCCAATTTTCGGGCCGTCACGCAGACTTCTCCGATCCAGTACATCAAGTCGACGCGCCTTCATCAAGCGCGCCTCATGATGATCCGCGATGGCTTGACTGCCGCGTCCGCGTCGGCGCGAGTCGGCTATGAGAGCCCGTCGCAGTTCAGCCGCGAATTCAAGCGGTTTTTTGGCCGCTCGCCGGTGGACGAGGCTCGGGACATGCGAGCGTCTTTCGCGCTTTCGCCCGCCGCGAAGATCGACGATTTTGTTGCGTCTCACTGATAGCCCGCTTCACTCATGCTGCGCGCGAGTTACGGCGCTCAGACCGGGCATCGGCGCTGAGCGCAAAGGCAACGGCAACGGAGAATGGCGCTAGCTGCGGTAATCGGATTTCGGGTCGTCGATCAGACGGAGCGCGGCTTGCCACGCCAGCTCCGCGATTTCCGCCGAATCCTCGCGAGCGAACTGGCTCGCGGTCAGTTCACAGACTTCGCGCGGCGGGATGCGCAAGGCGCTGCCGCCGGCCAACGCCTGAATCTGCGCCTGGCAGGCACGTTCGAGGAAGTAGATCTCATGGAATGCTTCGGCGGCCGTGGCGCCTGCGGCCAGCAATCCGTGATTGCGCAGGATCATCGCCTTGCAGGTGCCGAGATCGCGGACCAGACGTTCGCGTTCGCCGAGTTCCAGCGCGATGCCTTCGTAATCGTGGTAGCCGAGCTTGCCGTAGAACTTCAACGCATGCTGGCTGATCGGCAGCAGCCCTTGTTCCTGAGCGGATACAGCGGTTCCGGCGGCCGTGTGCGTGTGGATCACGAAATGCAGGTCGTCCCGCGCGGCGTGAATCGCCGAGTGGATCGTGAAACCCGCGGCGTTCACGCGGAACAATGCGGGCTCGGTTTGCGCGCGCTCGTCGACGACCTTGCCCTGATGATCGATCTTCACCAGATCCGAAGCGCGCATCTCGTGGAACAGGACACCATAGCGATTGATCAGGAAGGCGGCTGGCTCACCCGGCGCGCTCGGCAGACGCGCGGTAATGTGCGTGTCGATCATGTCCGTCATGCGGAAATGCGCGACGAGCCGGTAAAGCGCGGCCAGTTCTTCCCGCACATGCTGCTCGCTATCGGATTGCGTGCTGCGTGCTGCGCGCGATTCCAGCGCAGGGTCGGATAATTGGGTCGTTTGCATTTGAGAAGGCTCCGAGGTTCGCACTTGTTGTCGTGTGCGTAATGTTCGCTGCCGGCGAGGCTGGCAAGCGTCGCGGCTTCAGTAAACAATACGCCGTTATCGTCGGCGAGGACCAGTCCGTCGGACCGTACCATGCTCGCGCATGGTCTCGTGCCGTTAACGGAAGCCAAAAGCAACGGGGCGAATGATCTCCGATAAAAAAGAACTCGCCCAAAAAGAAAAACGCCCCGCAGGGCGTTTTTCAAGAACCTCGGTCCAGCAGGAAACTCGCGTTCCCCGCTGAGAGAGACTCGCTTAGAACTTGTGACGGATACCGACGCGGAACGCCAACTGGTTGTCCGAACCCGTGCCCGACGTGTTGAAAAAGCTCGTGCTCGAACCAATCTGCGCCTGCACATCGCCCGTTGCCGCGTTGTGGCCCGAAGCGATCTGGTAGATACCCAGTGCATATACGTCCGTACGCTTGCTCAGCGCGTAGTCGACGCTCAGGTCCGCCTGGTTCCAGTGGCCCGTGTTCGCGTTGCTCAGGTGCATGTACGTGTAGCCCGCGCCTGCCGTCAGAGCCGGCGTGAATGCGTACTTCGCGCCTGCTTCATAGGCGGCGAACGTCGTCGAACCACCCGTGATCGGCTCGAAGCGCGTGTTCGTGTACAACGCCCACAGCGTCGCTGCGCCGATCGAGTAACGGCCGCCGACGCCGAACGTGCGCAGATCGCGCACCGTGCCGGTCGTCACGTTGGCCATGGCCGTCGGGAACGCCGGCGTTGCCTGACCCGGGAAGCGGATGTCCGTGTAAGCCGCGCCGACGCCGAACGGGCCGTTTGCGTAGTTCACGCCGAAGCTATAAGCACGCGACGAACCGGCGGTCGTGCCGACCGTCGGTGCGCCGGCAAATGCGCCTGCCTGGTTCGAGAAGCCGTACATCGCGCCGAAGGTCAGGCCCGCGAAATTCGCGCTGCTGAACTTGACTGCGTTGTTGATACGGCTCGACGTCAACTGGTCGACGTCGTTGATGTGGTAAGCGTAGTTACCCGCGACGGTCTGGCCGCCGGTCGAGTAGTTGCCGCCCAGATAGTCCGTCGAAAACGAGTACTGGCGACCGAACGTCAGCGAGCCGATACCGTCCTTCGACAGACCGACATAAGCTTGACGGCCGAACAGCGCGCCACCCTGGCCGAGCGTGCCGTTGCCGCTGTTAAAGCCGCTTTCCAGGACGAACAGCGCCTTCAGGCCGCCACCCAGATCTTCCGTGCCGCGCAGGCCCCAACGGCTGCCTTGCGAAACGCCGTCGTCGTACTTGAAGAGGTTGTCGTGACCCGTTGCGGTCTTCGAGTTGTTCACGTAGCTGATACCGGCATCGATCAAGCCATACAGCGTGACGCTGCTTTGCGCGTGGGCGGCGGTGGCGAAGACGGCGAGAGTAGCGGCGGTCAATACTTTCTTGTTCAAGACTTTCTCCGATTAAAAATTAAGCGATCGCGGCGCCGAACTCTTTGGTCAGGTCGTGCGATGGCCCGAAATTTAAGGGAACGCAGAGTAAGGTATGTGACAGCATGGGTTATTTTTGAAATCTGTCGCGCCGGCGCGACACTCACATGGCGCCGCCCGCTCAAATCACGCAGGCCATGCGCGTATAAGCTTTTTCCGGATCGTGCATATAAGCGTGTGAAAAACGATTGGTTTCGGGCGCCCCGGCCGCATGCGACGATGCGCGCCTATCAACAAATCACACGTGGGGCAACGCATGCAACGCCGGAGAATCATCCAGAACCTGCTCGCTATTGCGGCCATTTCGCTCACGGCCACGTTCGCGCACGCGGACGACAAACAACTCAAGATCGGCACGATGAGCGGTCCCGACGCGCAAATCTGGACGGTCGTGACGAAAGTGGCGGCGCGCGAAGGTCTGAACGTCAAGGTCATCGAATTCAACGACTACGTGCAGCCGAACGCGGCGCTCGACGCGGGCGATCTCGACGCCAATGGTTTTCAGCACCAGCCGTTTCTCGACAGCCAGATCAAGCAGCGCGGCTACAAGATCGTCAACGTCGGCCTGACCTATGTGTCGCCGATGGGCTTCTATTCGAAGAAACTCAAGTCGCTTAAGGACTTGCCGGAAGGCGCGAAGGTCGGCATCCAGAACGATCCGTCGAACGGCAACCGTGCGCTGCTGCTTCTGCAGAAGTACGGCGTGATCAAACTCAAGCCGGGCGTCGGCACGAATGGGGTGAACGCGACGCCGCTCGACGTCGCCGAGAATCCGAAGAAGATCAAGCTGGTCGAACTCGACGCCGCGCAATTGCCGCGCGCGCTCGGCGATCTCGACGCGGCGTCGATCAATACCGACTACGCGGTCAAGGCCGGCCTGCAGCCGACCAAAGACGCGATCGCGATCGAGGACCTCAAAGGCCCGTACGCGAATCTGATCGCGGTGCGCGAGCAGGACCGCAATCAGCCGTGGGTAAAGAAGCTGGTGGCGGCGTACGAGTCGGACGAAGTGCGCAAGTACATCGATACGCAATTCAAAGGCGCGATCATTCCGGCCTTCTGAGCGCGGCTTCGACACACGGAGTGCAAAAGCAGATCGCCCGCTGAAACAGCGGGCGATTTGTCTTTCGGCTCAAGCTTTTACAGGTGCAATGCGCGGCAACGCGGCACCGTCCACGGTTGCGCTTTAGTTGCTCAACAGCGAGCCGCTGCGGAACGCCTTCGCGCCGGCGATGCGCGCGAACTCCAGACCGGCCGTCGCAAAGCGCGTCAAATGCCGTGCGTACAGCACGCCGGCCACGCTGCTCTTCAGCGTGACGACTTGCTCCGTCAGCGGATCGACGATATCGGCGATCTCATGGCCCACGTCGACCCAGGTGCCCACTTCGCAGCGATACACCAGCACGCCGCTCATCGGCGCGACGATCGGCTCGGCGCCGGCGAGCGGCGTGGCGGCGAATTCGAGCGGCGGCAGCGGAGCGGCCGTGCCGTCGATCACGCCGCGCGAGGTCAGGTATTCGATGATCGCCTGGGCATCATGCTCGGCGTACTCGTACGACACTTCGCGCTGGCCGCGCAGCTCGATCGTGACCGAGATCGAGCCGTTCGGAATCGGGAAGCGGTCGCCGTAGCGGCCACGCAGATCCGACCAGCAGAAGCTGTGGATTTCATCGAACGGGTTGCCCACCGAATTGAGCGCGAGCAGCGAGGCCTTGGCATCCAGGTAGCAGGCGAGCGGCTCGACTTCCGGCCACAGATCCGGATTCGTGTAGAGGTGCATCGCGGCTTCCCAGTCGCAGTGCAGATCGAGCACGATGTCGGCGTCGTACGAGAGCTTTTGCAGTGCGAGGCGCTGCGATTCGAGTTCGGTTGCCGGCTGTTGCGCATCGAGCGCCTCGCGCATGGCCGTACGGATGGCGGTGCGGTTGGCGTCGACGTTGTCGGTCAGGCGCGACTCGATTACCGGCTGCACCAGCGCCGACAGATCGTGGAAATTACGGTTGAAGTTCTGCGCGGTGTTGGTTTCGAAGCGTCCCGTCAGATGGCCGAGAAAGTGCTGGTTCAGGCCGATCGGATTGGCCACCGGCACGATCACGACTTCGCCGCGAAGCTTACCGGCCGCTTCCAGCGCGGCCAGCTTGCGGCGCAGCGCCCACGACACCAGCATGCCGGGCAACTCGTCGGCATGCAGCGACGACTGGATGTAGATCTTCTGCCCGCCGCCGGGACCGTAGTGGAAACTCATGAGGTTGCGGGCGGTGCCGAGCGTCGGGGCAATCAGCGGATGGGTTTGGGTTTGCATAGTTTTCAAATCCGCGGCCAGGTGGGGCGTGCCGCGCTATCTCGTTGATAACAGTGGGGAAACTTGCTTGGCGGCCGGTCAGTCTCGGGGCCGGCGGGTGGCGCCTTGCGGGCGCCTCGATCGCACGATCTTAGCCGATATGACGCAGTGTGTGGTTTTATGCGACGCCGCAAATGAAACGGGCTCCGCATGTGGCGGAGCCCGTTTCGGCAAACCGGCAGGCGCGCCGTCAGACGCGCATGGCTGGTTGAGTTGGCAACTTAGCTGCCGTACACGTCGAAGTCGAAGTACTTCTTCTCGAGCTTCTTGTACGTACCGTCCTTGATGATGTCGGCGATCGCCTTGTCGATCTTCGCCTTCAGATCGGTGTCTTCCTTGCGCATGCCGATGCCCGCGCCGTTGCCGAGGATCTTCGGATCGTCGAGGTTCTTGCCGACGAAGTCGAAGCCGGCGCCGCGCGGCGTCTTCAGGAAGCCGATTTCAGCTTGCACCGCATCTTGCAGCGCTGCGTCCAGACGGCCCGACAGCAAGTCGGCATAGACCTGGTCCTGGTTCTGATACGGCACGACCTTCGCGCCCTTCGCTTCCCAGTACGTCTTCGCGTAGGTTTCCTGGATCGTGCCTTGTTCCACGCCAACCGTCTTGCCCTTGAGCGAGTCGGCCGTCGGCAGGATGCCCGAACCCTTCTTCGCGACTAGGCGCGTCGGCGTGTTGAACAGCTTGTTCGAGAAGGCGATCTGCTCGGCGCGTTGCGGCGTCATGGACATCGACGACAGCACGCCGTCGAACTTCTTCGCCTTCAGGGCCGGGATCATGCCGTCGAAGTCGTTTTCGACCCACACGCACTTGGCCTTCAGGCGCGCGCAGATTTCATTGCCGAGGTCGATGTCGAAGCCAACGAGCTTGCCGTCCGAGCCCTTCGACTCAAACGGAGGATAGCTGGCGTCAACGCCGAAACGGATGGTCGACCACTCTTTAGCGTGTGCGCCAATCGAGACGGTAGCAAGCAGAGCAACCGTCAAAGCCGCTAGCAGTTTTTTCACTGTTTAACTCCTCGTGTAGTTCAAATACGCCCGCATGCGGTTGTACCGCTGCGAGTCACCCGGCGCGACTCACGACCGGGCTTGGGTTGAAGCTGCCAGCCGGGGCGGCCAGCAGCGCGCGCCAAGCTTATCAGTTCAAAAAGATTGGGTAGCTAGTGAAACACCGGATGGCGCGGGAGGATAGCTTTTAAGGTCCAAGTGTGGTGGAGATTCAAAAGCGGCCGTGATGCGTATTGGATGGAATGGCCGCTCGCCTTGCGCATGTAATCGCGTAGTAATGAAGTTGGCTAATTGCGTCCGTATTGCAGTTCGGCCGAATGACGCGCGATTCAAGCCACCCGGGCGCGGCGGACTAAAAACCGGCCATTTACTCCTTATTTACTGCTTACCCAGCGAATCCGCGCGCCCGGCGCCGACCTCGCCGCACCACAGTTCGCCTTTGTCCATCATCTGCGCCTCCTGCGCGGACATGCCCGCGCAGGTGCCGCGCATGTCCGGCGTCTCGCGCTCAGTGCGCGCGAGCGCGGCCCGGTTCATTTCGCCCTGAAGCCAACTGCCGAAGCACCCAATCGACCCGGCCGCGACGGCCACCCACATCCACTCTGTTTTGCTCAAGCGCATTGTCTGTTTCTTGTCCGACTCTTCGACTGCCCGCAAGACAGGCCGCGCGACATCCGGCGACGCTGCCGTCGACCGCCGGCGGCGGACTGGGCAAGAGAGTTTATCGGCACCGGCGCGGGGTTCTTTAGAGGCGGCCCTCTATCTCCGAATGGCGTTATTAAGCGCGGACAATCGCGCGCTATTACAGCGCTTGCGCGCGTTTCAATCGATAGGCGGCGAGTTAAAGTTTCCGCATAAAGTGCCGTTAAATGCAGTTGAGCGGCTTTGATGCATCACGTTCGACCGGATATTTTTTCGACTCTGGCTAAGCCAAAAACCAAAAATGGTTTCCTTAGCGCTATCATCGATGCTCCTCGCGCTCCGCTACACGCAGCATCGAGCGCATCTGTCTGAAGAAAGTCACCGAGCACCCCGTCCGCGGATCGAGTCCGCGTGTTTGCGCTCGTCGGAAAGACCTTCTGCTAAACGGTGTTGGTTATGCACATGATGTTGACGGCAGATGAAAAGCGCTTTTGTAAACGATTCTTCCATTCACGAATCGCTGCCGCCTTGGCGCGCGCGCGTTTGTCGTGTCGCGGCGTTTGTTCGGGATATTTAACATTTCTGATTGGCGCGGTTATCTGCCTGGGCGTTTGTTTGGCGTCGCCAGTTAAAGCCGAAGAAAAGATTCTGCGCGTGCTGGCATGGCCCGGCTACGCGGACGCCGACGTCGTCAAGAATTTCGAGGCGCGTTATCAAGCCAAAGTGGAAGTGACGCTGGTCGATTCCGACGAGGCGCTGTGGGCGCAAATGCACGCCAAACATGCGCCGCCTTTCGACGTGCTCGCCGCCAATACCGCGGAAATCCAGCGCTACACGCAGGCGAATCTGCTGGCGCCGCTCGATCTCGCCAGCTTGCCGAACACCAAAAAGCAATTGCCGCGCTTTCAGGCGCTCGCGTCGATCGGCGGCATCACGTCGGGCGGCAAGGCGTACGCCATTCCGTTCACGTATTCGTCGATGGGGCTGATCTACGACCGCAAGCAGGTCGCCGTGGCACCGCGCTCCATGCGCGAATTGTGGAATCCGCGCTACCGCGGCAAGGTGCTCGACTTCAATAGCGCGCAGCACAATTTCTCGTTCACGGCGCTGGCGCTCGGCTATCCCCATCCTTTTCAGCTCGATGCCGCGCAAATGCGCGCGATCGCGCACAAGCTCGTCGATCTGCGCCGCAATCTGTTGACCTATTACACGTTGCCCGAGGAGGCGACCGCGTTTTTCATCCAGCACAAGGTTGCGCTGATGTTCGGCAACTACGGCACCCAGCAGGTCGAATTGCTGCGCCGCGCGGGCGCCGACGTCGGCTACGTGATTCCCGACGAAGGCGCGCTCGCGTGGCTGGATTGCTGGTCGATGACGCGCGCGGCGGCCGATCAGCCGCTGGCGCTCGCGTGGATCAATTACATGCTCGAACCGGACGTGAGCGCCTTGCTGACGCAACGCCAGGGACTCGCCAACACGTTGACGGCGCCCGCGGAAAATAGCGATAACGCGCGCATCGTGTGGATCGGCCCGGTCGAAGATATTCAGCGGCGCGAGGACCTGTGGGCCAGAATCGTGTCCGGGGACCGGTCGGAGCGTTTTTGATGATACGCCCGGGGCTGACCTTCAAACTATCCGTGCTGCTTGCGTGCATCGGCGTGCTCGCGTCCGGCGCGACCGGCTATTACGCGTATCGCGCCAACCGCACGATGCTCGTGAACGAAGCCGAGCGCAGCCTGCTTACGTCGACGGAATTGCTCGGCCAGCGCTTTTCCACCTCGATCGACGACGTCGCCGCCGACGCGCTCGTGCTCGCGAGCATGCCGTCCACGGCGGAGGTCGCGCAGACCGACGACGGTATCGGCCCGAACGTGGCGCGCGAACGGCTGGCGCAGGTGTATTCCAGTTTCATGGTGCATCACCCCGAGTACCTGCAAGTCCGTCTGATCACGCGCCAGCACTATGGACTCGAACTGGTGCGCTTCGACCGCGACGCCGACGGCCTCGTGCGCGTCGAAGGCAACAAGCTGCAGGAGAAAGGCCAGTTCGCGTACGTGTTCGACACGCTGGCGTTTTCGCCGGGCCGCATCTACACCTCGCCGATCTCGGTCAACCACGAGTACGGCACGCATGCCGCGGAGGGCAAGCCGACCTTGCGGGTCGGCACGCCGGTGTCGAACGTCAATGGCGCGGTGGTGGGCGTGATCGTGATCGACATCGATCTGGCGGGTTTGTTCAAGCGCCTGCAAAGCGATTTGCCGAGCGACTATCAGGTCTATCTGGCTAACGAGTGGGGCGATTTCCTCGTTAATCCGGATGCGTCGAAAACCTTCGGCTTCGATCGTGGCCGGCGCGTGCTGATGCAGGACAGTTTCTCCGTCACCAAGCCGCTGTTCGAGCAGACGCAAAGCGAGGTGCTGGTCAACGGCCTTGGGCGGCCACGGCAGGCCGCCGGCCAGGTGCTCGCTTTCGTGCGCAGGCCGTTCGGCGATCTGGAGGGCAACCGCTTCATCGTGCTCGGTCTGGCCAAGCCGCTCGAAGACGTGCTGTCCGGCGCGAATCTGCTTGGCAACAGAATCGTGCGCATGGTGCTGATTTTCAGCGTGCTGGCGCTGTTCCTTGCGGTTCTGTTCGCGCGCGCGCTGACCAAGCCGCTGCACATTCTCGCGTACGCGGCGACGCATCTGTTCGCCGAGCACGCCATGGAAACGCTGCCGCTCAAACGGACCGACGAGATCGGCGTGCTGGCGCGCTGCTTCGACCGGCTGCGCCGCGAAATCGAATCGCAGATGGACGTGTTGCACACCAAGCAACGCGAGCTCGTGCATCTCGCCACGCACGACGTGCTGACCGGACTGCCGAACCGCGTGCTGTTCATGGAGAAGCTCGAAAGCGCAATCGACGAAGCGACGCGGCGCGAGGAAGGGCTGGCCGTGCTGTTCGTCGACCTGGACCGCTTCAAGCAGATCAACGACCAGTTCGGCCATGCCGTCGGTGACAAGGTGCTCGTCGCGGTGGCGCGCCGCTTGAAGCAGGTGCTCTGTTCCGCGGATGTGGTGGCGCGTCTGGGCGGCGACGAGTTCATCGTGCTGATCGAGGGGCCGCGCTCGGCGGAGGCGGCGCCCGCGATTGCCTCGCGGATCATGGCGACGTTGAACGAGGAACTCCGCGTGGACGGGCAGGGCATGACGGTGGGCGCGAGCATCGGCATCAGCCAGTTCCCCGACGACAGCGGCACGGCCGAGGAGTTGCTGCTCAACGCCGACGCCGCGATGTACGCGGCCAAATCCGGCGGACGCTGCGCCTATATGCGCTATCACGTCGTGCTCGAAATGCGCCGCCGCGAACAGCTCGAGCAGGCGCACGCGCAGGCAGACGTAGGCGCAACGGAAGGGCGCGAGGCCAAGCCGACGGCCTGATGCGCCTGTTACGCTTGAGCTGCACGCCCAGCTTTGCTGGCTGCTTGCCGGTTGCTTGCCGGTTGCTTTCTAATTGCTTTCTGATCGCGTCGCCTGCTGCTCTCTCCCCAGCAAAACCGCGAGGCAACTTTGCCTCGATCCTCGCTTTGCCGAGCGTCGAAGCAATCGTTTGCGCCGATCTTGAGGCAAGTCTTTTTGATTTTCGGCGAAGCGTTTCCGCCATATCAACTTTGCCGCGGGCCTGCCGAAAACTCCGATATAGCAACGGATTTGACGGGAGATTGCCGTGAAGCGACAGATAGGGTTGTTGGCTGCCGTTTTCGCGTTCGCCGGGTGCGCCCAGATGCCTCCGCCGACTGCGGCCCATACGGACAAAGCGCCGAACGAGGTGATCAGTTTCGACATTCCGCCCGACGCGCTCGGCGCGCGCGATCCGCAACTCAGCGCCGTGCTCGCCAAAGCGGGCGCGTTGGCCGCCGCGCAGCCGCAGTCCACCGTCGTTCTCGTGACCGCGCTGGGGCAGGATTTTGCGTACCTGAATCAGGCGGTATGGAAGGGCGTGCCCGCACAGCGCACGGCCCGCGTGAACTTCGAGAACCGCACCGCCGGAGTGGGTCAGCCGTATAGCGTGTCGATCAGGACGGTTCAATGATGGAGGGTACCGTGACGGTTCGCATCATTTTGCTGGCGCTGGCCGCGCTTCTGAGCGCGTCGGCCTTTGCCGGCCAGCCGGGCGCGGACCTGCAATCCGCCGGCGCATTTCCCGCAGCATTTCCCGCCGCGGCGGACAAGGTTTATCCGCCGTTGCCGTCGCTCGCCATGCTTCCGCCTCCGCCCGCAACCGACGACGACTTGCCGCTCAAACCGGCTACGCGTCGAAAGAAGCCGCATGGGGCGGTTCAGACGCAGGAGCGCAGAGGTCCGCCGGGCCCGGTCGTGCGCATCGTCGTGTCCGACGCCTCGCATGCCTATCTCGACTCCGTGCAACGACAGATCGATCAGGCGTTGGCCAGTAAATCGGGCGGCGACCCGACGCTCGCCACTCTTTATCACTAACTAGCGGAAGGATGCGTCATGTCCTTGAAGATCTTCCTTATTGCGCTCGCCTGCCTGCCGGTGTGCGGCGTCGCGCAAGCAGCCGACGATTGCTTCAACGAAGCCGCGGCGTATCAGGGCGTCAACCCGTGGGTGCTGCGAGCGCTTGCGTGGTACGAATCGAAGGGCGACGCGAGCGCGATACGCCAGAACGCAAACGGCTCGATCGACGTGGGTCAGCTGCAGATCAACTCGATTCACTTCGACGACCTCGCGCGCGAAGGCGTGCCGCATCGCGCGCTGATCGATCCGTGCGTGAACGTGTACGTGGCCGCCTGGCTGCTGAAACAGAAGATGGTCAAGCACGGCAATACGTGGCGCGCGATCGGCGCTTACCACTCGGAAACGCCAAAGCAGCGCGATGCGTATGCGCGTGGGATTCAGAAGGTGCTGGTGGCGTGGGGGCAACTGCCGTCCACGCCATGAGGATGCTCGCGAGCCGCGCATCGCGAGCCCGGCGAGCAATAAAAGCCCTATAAAAAAGCCTTCAAACGATCCGTGCCCCGCCGCGATACGTCGCGCGCGGCACCGGCAGCTTATCGAGCATCGTCACGCGCACGAAGTCCCCGCGCAAACCCGCTTCGATCGCGCCGCGGTCGTGCAAACCGGCGGTGCGCGCCGGTTCGGCGGAGACCGTCGCCATCGCTCGCGGCAAGGTCCAGCCGGCTTTGTCGACCAGTTCGAACACGGCGGTCATCAGGCTCGACGGCACGTAATCCGACGACAGGATATCGAGCAAGCCGGCTCGCGCCAGTTCGAGCGCCGAGACGTTGCCCGAATGCGAGCCGCCGCGCACGATGTTCGGCGCGCCCATGATGGTCGAAATGCCGTGTGCGCGCGCGGCCTCGGCGGCGATGCGGGTGGTCGGGAATTCGGCGAGCACGATGCCTTCCTCCTTGGCCTGCTCGACGTGTTCGATCAGCGTGTCGTCGTGGCTCGCCACCGGAATGCCGAGGCGGTTGCAGCGTGCGACGATCTCGCGGCGGTGCGCATCGGCGTAACGCGCCTGTTCGACCGACAGTTCGGCGAGCGCGGTCGCGACGTGTTCGTCGCTCAGCTTGCCGTTGCGTTCCTGGAAGCGGCGCCATTGCTCGCGGTCGTGCCACTGACGCTGACCCGGCGTGTGATCCATCACCGAGGCGAGCCGCAGCAGCGGATGCGCGCACAGCGAGTCGAACACTTCCACGACGTCGGCGGTGGCGATTTCACAGCGCAGATGCAGGAAGTGTTCGGCGCGCAGCAGCTTGCGCTCGGAAAACCGTGTGAGCGATGCCGCGCATTGCGTCTGCAAGTCGCGGCCCCGCAGCCCCACGTTCGTGCGCGAGCCGATGGCGAGCGCATCGAACACCGTGGTGATGCCGGCCGCGGCCACTTGCGCGTCGTGGATCACGAAGGCGGCATCCGTATTCCATTGCACGCCCGGACGCGGCGCGAGATGCTTCTCCAGATTGTCCGTGTGCAGTTCGATCAGACCGGGCAACAGATAGTCGCCGTCCCAATCTTCGGCTTCGCGCGCGCTGGTCGTGCCGCGCTCGACGTCGCGAATCACGCCGTCTTCGACGCGTAGCACGCCGGTGAATACTTCGTCTCGCGTCACGATGCGAGCGTTCCTGATCAACATCGACTTGCTCCGTAGTCAGTCAGACTTGAGTGTGGCTGTGTGGTTGCTGTGTTGACGCCGCATGCGTCAGTGTAGTGCCGTTTGGTGTCACTTAGTGACGCAGCGGCGGCTGCAGTTCCAGGCGGCGCGTGGCCACCTTGCCGCGCGTATCCTCATCGTGAAAGATCCCGACGATCGCCGCGCCGCGCTCGCGCGCTTCGACGATCAGATCGGCGACCACGTCGCGGTTTTCCGCGTCGAGCGAGGCCGTCGGTTCATCGAGCAACAGTAGCGGATGCTCCGCGATCAGACCACGCGCGATATTCACGCGCTGCTGTTCGCCGCCGGAGAACGTGGCGGGCGCGAGCGACCACAGACGTTCCGGCACATTCAATCTGGCCAGCAGCGCGGCGGCGCGCGAGCGCGCTTCGTCTTCAGGGACGCCGCGCGAGAGCAGCGGTTCGGCGACGAGCGTGAGCGTCGGCACGCGCGGAATCACGCGCAAAAACTGGCTCACGTAACCGACCACGCCACGGCGCAGGCGCAGCACGTCGTGCGGTTCGGCGCCGGTGATCGACACGGGCCGGCCGTCATTTGCCGCATCGCGAATCGCAATCGAGCCGCGGCTTGCCAGGTAATTGCCGTACAGGCAGCGCAGCAGCGTGCTCTTGCCCGCGCCCGACGGTCCGACCAACACCACGCATTCGCCGCGCTCGACTTCGAGCGAGACGCCCGCGAGCGCTTCGATCTGCACGCCGCCCTGGCCATGCAAGATAAACGTCTTGCCGATGCCGACCGCGCGCAGCATCAGCGCCGCGTTGTCGATGAACGCGCGCTCGCCGGCGCGCGCTTCACTGCTTGTTTCAATGGATCGCATTGTGAGCCTCAAACCGGCAGAACCGAGGAAACCAGCGTTTGCGTGTACGGGTGCTGCGGATCGTCGAGCACCTGATCCGTCAGGCCCGCCTCGACGACTTCGCCACCCTGCATCACCATCAACCGATGCGCGAGCAAACGCGCGACGCCGATATCGTGCGTGACGATCAGCACCGACAGATGCAGCGTGGACGTCAGCGTGCGCAGCAGATCGAGCAGACGCGCCTGCACCGACACGTCGAGACCGGCGGTGGGTTCGTCCATGAAGACGAGCCGCGGACTGGTGACGAGATTGCGCGCGATCTGCAAGCGCTGCTGCATGCCGCCCGAAAACGCAGCGGGAAATTCGTCGATACGCGAAGCGTCGAGTTCGACGCGCTCCATCCACTGCGTGGCCGCGTAACGGATATCGCCATAGTGACGCGCGCCGACGGCCATCAACGGCTCGCCGATATTCGCGCCGGCCGAGACGCCGCTGCGCAGTCCGTCGCGCGGATTCTGCTGGACGAAGCCCCACTCGGTGCGCATCAGCAAGCGGCGGCGCGGTTCGGACAACGCGAGCAGATCGAGCTGGTCGCCATGCGTGGCCGTGTAGTGAAGCGAGCCGCTGTCGGCCGCGGTTTTGAGCGCGAGCGTGTTGAGCAGTGTGGTCTTGCCCGAGCCGGATTCACCGACGATGCACAACACCTCGCCCGGATACAGGTCGAAGCTGACGTTTCTGCAGCCGTTGCGGCCGCCGTATTGTTTGGTGAGCGAGCGGGCGCTCAGAAGCGGCGTCATGCGGGCTCTCCTTTGCGTGCTTCGCGTGCCGGCAGATCGAGATCCGCGTCGCCGCGGCGTTCGTGGCAGTAGTCGCTATCGGAGCAGACGAACATGCGTTTGCCGGCGTCGTCCACGATCATTTCGTCGAGAAAGCTCTCCGTCGATCCGCACAGCGCGCACGCGTGCTGCCACTTCTGCACTTCGAACGGGTGATCGTCGAAGTCGAGGCTGCGCACCGGCGTGTACGGCGGAACTGCGTGAATGCGCCGTTCGCGGCCGGCGCCGAACAATTGCAGCGCGGGGTTCATATGCATCTTCGGATTGTCGAACTTCGGAATCGGCGAGGGCGAAGCGAGGTAGCGATGGTTGACGATCACGGGATAGTCGTAGGTGGTCGCAATGCTGCCGTGATGCACGATATCCTCGTAAAGCTTCACGCTGATCAGACCGTAATCGGCGAGCGCATGCAGCTTCTTGCATTCGGCGACGCGCGGTTCGAGTCGAAAGAGCGGCTCGGGCATCGGCACCTGATAGACGAGAATCTGCTTGTCGGTGAGCGGTGCTTCGGGAATGCGGTGACGGGTCTGGATGATCGTCGCGTCGACCGTGCGGCGCGTGGTCGCCACGCCGGTGGTGCGCGCGAAGAAGCGGCGGATGTTGACCGCGTTGGTGGTTTCGTCGGAGCCCTGATCGATCACCTTCAGCGTGTCCTCCCTGCCGATGATCGCCGCGGTGACCTGAATGCCGCCGGTGCCCCAGCCGAACGGCAGCGGCATTTCACGCGAGGCGAACGGCACCTGATAACCCGGCACGGCGACGGCCTTGAGCAAGGCGCGCCGCAGCATGCGCTTGGTCTGTTCGTCGAGGTACGCGAAGTTGTAGCCGTCGGCAGCGCTGTCGTATGATGCGGCGGACGCGGTGGCGAGAGATGTGTCGGGCGCGTTCATGCTGCCTGCTCCTGCTGAGCGTTGGGTTGGTCCTCATTCTGCATGGCGTGCTGCGCACGCAAACGGCGCACGAGTTCCAGCTCCGATTGGAAGTCGACATAGTGCGGCAGCTTCAGGTGCTGCACGAAACCGGACGCTTCGACGTTATCGCTATGCGAGAGCATGAATTCGATGTCCTGTGTCGGCGAGGCAAGCGTTTCACCGAGCTCTTCGGCGCGCAAAGCGCGGTCGACCAGCGCCATCGCCATCCCCTTGCGCTCCGAGTGGCCGAACGCGAGACCGTAGCCTTGCGTGAAGGTCGGCGGCACCGCGCCGCTGCCGGCGAACTGGTTGATCATCTGGCATTCGGTAATGTCGATGTCGCCGATTTCGACCGTTTCGCCTAGCTCGTCGAGTTCCATTTCCACGGCGATCGTGCCGAAGCGGATCTCGCCCGCGAACGGATGGGAGTGCGCATAGCCGCGCTGCGTCGCGTAACCCATCGCGAGTAGGAAACCTTCGTCGCCGCGCGCGAGATTTTGCAGGCGTGTGGCGCGGCTCGCGGGAAAGGCGAGCGGCTCGCGCGACAGATCGCCGGGTTCAGGCGCATTCGGCGTGGGACGTTCCTGTTCGATCAACCCTTCCTTGTCGAGCAGACTGACGACGCGCGGCATCGCTTCCGTTTCCACTGCGGCGACTTGATTCGAAGGTGACGGCGCTACGCTAACAGCCCCATCGCTTTCAGCGAGCAACGCGAAATCCAGCAGACGCTGCGTGTAATCGTACGTCGCGCCCAGCAACTGCCCGCCGGGCACGTCCTTGAAGGTCGCCGAAATGCGGCGCTCCACCTGCATCGCTTCGGTATCGATCGGCTGCGTGTAGCCGAAACGCGGAAGCGTGGTGCGATAGGCGCGCAGCAGGAAGATCGCTTCCACCAGATCGCCTGCGGCTTGCTTGATCGCGAGCGCGGCGAGTTCTTCATCGTAGACCGAGCCTTCGGTCATCACGCGCGCCACTGCGAGGCGCAATTGTTCGCGAATCTGCGCGACGCTGAGTTCGGCCAGCCGCGTGTCACCGCGGCGTGCCTTGTCGAGCAGACGCCACGACGCTTCGATCGCGCGTTCTCCACCCTTGACGGCAACGTACATCAGTTCACCTTCGCTTGAGTTGTGCGCGGCAGGCCGATCAGGCGCGCGCCGCAGACGAGATAACAATCGACGCCGCAAGGAAAGAGCGGCGCGAGCGCGGCGCGTTCGCGCCAGAAATGCTCGGGCAGGCCGACCGGCGCAATCGTCGTTGTGTGCTGGATGCCGGGGCCGCTCAGCACGATCGGTGCGCCGCCCGTCAGCGCGTCGACGCGGATCAGCAGCGTGACCGATTGCTCGGGCGATTCCGCCGCGCCGAGCGCGAAGCTTTCCAGCGGCGGCAACGCGCCTGCGTCGTGGATATAGGCGAACGCGGCTTGGCCCGGTTCGTCGACGAGCGGCGCGCCGGTGTGAAAGCGCAATGCCGAACCCAGCGCCGTATCGGGTTGCGCGAGCCACACGGGCGTCGCGTAGTCGCAGAGCGCGAGCAGCGCGGCGAAGGGGGCGAGCTCGGTGCGTGTGGCCCGCCCTTCGGGCAGCACGTTCTCGATCACGCCGACCGTGCCCGGCCGCGACAGCGCGTCGAGCAGAGTGCGAAACACCGCCTGGGTGTCGTGTACCGGGTCTGCGAAACCCGGCGCTAAGGTGGATAACGCGGTAGACAATGCAATCTGTGAGTTTTCCATCAGTCGCCCCGGACCATCGTAAAGAATTCGACGCGCGTGGCCGCGGCGTCCTGTTGCCGCCCGGCGCGTTTCGCGGCCTGCTGCGTGGCAAACGGCTCGATCAGTTGCTTATGCAAGACGGCGTGATGCTCAGGCATTTGCAGGAGCGCGTCTGCGAACGCAGCCAATTCGGCGCGGCGGCGGTCGCGGCCCAGATGGCACGCCACGCCGACAGCCGCGGCGGCATCGCCCGACGCGCGCAGACGCAAGGTGGCGCGCGTTACCGTGGCTTCGCCGAGATTGAACGGATCGCCGCTGCCGCCGACGCGCCCGCGCACCATCGCAAGGCCGATCTCGGGTGGGCGCAGCCAGTCATACGTCGGAGTGGGGATGTCCCGCAGTGCGCGCTCGAGCGCGGCTTCGAGATCGGCGCGCGGCGTGCGGGCCAGGACGGCCATCCATGCGCGCCGGACAGCCGGTGGCGGAGCGGAGGAAGGCGAGGCGGAAGTGGCACTCATCGAATTTCCTGTTGATCCAGCGAGTAGACATTTGACCATCTATTCATCTAAACGTCTAGACGTTTAGGGGTATGCTTGTCGAGCCGTGTAGCGCATGCCGGCCGTTTCACATTTCCATCACGGCTTGCGCACTACAATGCACGTCATAGAGAATATTTGAACCCAAGGGAATGACAGCACCATGACATCGAACGACAACGCGACGCCGGGCACGATGCTCGAACGCGGCGCGGGCGTTGCCGTGTGGCGGCAGATCGAGCAGATCCTGGCGGCGGAGATCGCCGCCAGCGGTTTCGGCGAAGAAGGGCGCCTGCCGAGCGAGGGCGAACTCGCGAAACGCTTCGACGTGAACCGGCATACCGTGCGCCGGGCCATGCTGGGTCTCGCGGCGTTGGGCCTCGTCAGCGTCGAGCAGGGGCGCGGCACCTTCGTGCAGCCCGGCGCCATCGACTATACGATTGGCCGCCGCACGCGGTTTACAGAAAACTTGCGCCAGCAGCATCACGCCGCGGCGGGCACGATGTTGTCGGCCGCGCGCGTGAAGGCCGAGCCGAGCGTCGCGAAGGCGTTGAGCCTGCGGGCCGGCGCGTCGGTCTACCGGATCGAATCGCTGCATGAATCCGACGGCGTGCCGCTCACGTTCGCGCGCAACTGGTATCCCGCGGTGCGTTTCGCGGACCTGCCGGAGGTGCTGGAGCGCACCGGCGGCATCACCAAGGCCATGGCGGAATTCGGCGTGAACGACTATCTGCGCAAGTGGAGCCGTATCGGCAGCGTGCTGCCCGAGCCGGAGGTGGCGCGGCGTTTGAATATCAACCGTCAGCAACCGGTGCTGTGGGTCGAAAACGTCGATGTCGATCTGCAAGGCACGCCGGTCAAATACGGCTTCACGCACTTTGCCGCGGACCGTGTGCAACTGCTGGTGGAGCACGACTTATGAGCGGCGCCGTATGGGGTGCCGACGCTCGTTTCGCTGTGTATTACGCGCCGTCGCGTGAATCGGCGTGGTGGCAGGCCGGCTCGGCGTGGCTCGCGCGCGACGCGGAAAGCGGCGAGCGCTGCGAATCTCCTCAACCTCCCGAGTTGTCGCGTCCACTCGCAGAACTCACCGAAGCGCCGCGCCGCTATGGTTGGCACGGCACATTGGTCGCGCCGTTTCGACTCGCCGACGGCGTGACGCAGGCACACGTATTGCAAGCCACGCGTGAGTGGGCGCGGAACCAAAGCGCATTCGCGTTGCCGGTGGAAGCCGCGACGCTCGGCGATTTCGTGGCATTGCGGCCCGCCGATGCGCAAGGCGAAGCCAGCATCCGCGACGTGGCCACGAGCGCGCTGCAAACGCTCGATGCCTTGCGCGCGCGGCAGTCCGCGGCCGATCTGGCACGCCGTTTGGCGGCCCCGCTCAGCGAACGGCAACGCGCGTTGCTGATCGAATGGGGTTATCCGTACGTGTTCGACGAATTCCGATTTCACATGACGCTTTCCAGTTCACTCGCCGACGCGCAGGAGCGCGCCACGCTGGTCGCATGGTGGCAGGCGCGAACGGCCGCGCTCGGGCCGCTGCTTGTCGATCACGCCGCGCTCTTCGTCGAACCGGCTCCCGGCGAGCCGTTCGTGCTGTGGCAACGTATGCCGTTCCGGACCGACGAGGTGAAATAACAATGACAGGTCGTTTGATCTATGTAATGGGGCCGTCCGGCGCGGGCAAGGATTCGTTGCTGGAGTTCGCGCGCAAGCACTTGATGGGCGAGCCGATTCTGTTCGCGCATCGCTACATCACGCGGCCGAGCGGCAATGGCGAGGCACACGTGGCGTTGAGCGTCGAAGAGTTCGCGGCGCGTTCCGTGCTCGGCCTGTTCGCGCTCGAATGGTCGAGCCACTCGCTGCGCTATGGCATCGGTATCGAACTCGATGTGTGGCTGGCACGCGGCTGCACGGTAGTCGTCAACGGCTCGCGTCAGCATTTGCAGCATGTGCTGGCGCGTTATCCGAATACGGAAGTGGTGCATGTGGACGCCGCGCCGCATATTCTCGAAGCCCGGCTCGGCGCGCGGGCACGCGAATCGGCGGAACAGGTGGCGGCGCGGCTCGCGCGCCGCGCGCCGTTCTCGTTGCCGGATGGCGTGCGCTGCACCACGATCGACAATTCCGGCGAGCTGAACGAAGCCGGGCATGCGTTGATTGCGTTCCTCAAGGCGGAAGCCGACGTTCAGTAAGCCGTATTATTCGGCCATCGCCATGCGTTCCCGCGTGGCGTCCTGCAGGCAGGACACGAACTGCAGGACGGCCGGCGTCGGCAGCAGGCCGCGCCGCGAAATGATGCTCAGATCGTAGTTCGGCAGCGCCTCTTCGATCTGCGCGACGCGGATGCCGAGCGGCGCGACCATCTGCGCGAGCGGCCGCGTGAAGCAGCCGATCACATCGGTTTGCGACACCAGTCCGAGCGTCACCGCGAACGACGACGGCGCGCGCACCAGCCGCTTCGGCACCGGCAGGCCGTGCGCGTTGAACATCGCCATCATCACGCTGTGCGGGAAGTGATCGGCGCCCACGGTCACGATCCACTCCGCGTCGAGCAGTTCATGCAGGCGCGTCACGTTGGCCAGCGGATGCCCGGCGCGCATGGCGACGACGAACTGCGTCGAATAGAGCGGCGCTTGCACCAGATCGCTGTCGAGCGCCTGCACGTGATGGATCGCCGCGATATCCAGCGCGCCGTTGCGCAAACGCGCGACGGCGTCCGGGATCGTCACTTCTTCCAGATGCAGATTGACCAGCGGCATCGCGCGGCGAAACTTCGAGACCGCATGGGGCAGCGCCGTGAGCGCGATCGACGGCATGGTGCCCACGCTGACCTTGCCGGCCAGTTCTCCCTTCACCTGTTCGACGGCTTCGACCGTGCGCCGCATGTCGCCCAGCAACTGCTCGGCGCGCGGCAGCAGCGCGAGCCCGCATGCCGTCAATTCGATGCCGCGCACGCTGCGCACCATCAGTTCGGCATTCAGCGCGCTTTCGAGCTCGCGGATCGTATGCGTGACGGCCGGTTGCGTCACGCCGAGTTCGCGCGCGGCGGCGCGCAGACTGCGGTGATGGGCGGCGGCGACGAACGCCTGCAACTGCTGCGGTTTCATTGGGGTAATCCCGTATATAACGCTTGTTAATCGGGGTGAAAAAAACAGCATCTTATTCGAACAAAACGGCGTGGCTATAGTGCTGGCCTGTTGGCCGCGTTTTGATGCGGCCATGAATCCATGGAGCCCTAGAGATGAGCGAAGCCGCGCGTTTTACCGAAGTGTCCGACCTGGCGCCCGCCGCCGACAGCCTGCGCGAGATTCGCCATCACATTCACCACCACCCGGAACTGGCCTACGAGGAACACCAGACGAGCGCGCTGGTCGCCGAGAAGCTCGAGCAATGGGGCTGGCAGGTCACGCGCGGCGTCGGCCAGACGGGTGTGGTGGGCACGCTGAAGGTGGGCGACGGCAAGCGCAGCATCGGCATTCGCGCCGACATGGACGCGCTGCCGATCGTCGAGCAAACCGGCCTGCCGTATGCGAGCGGCACGCATGGCAAGATGCACGCATGCGGCCACGACGGGCACACGACGATGCTGCTCGGCGCCGCGCAACGGCTCGCGGCCACGCGCAATTTTTCCGGCACGGTGCATCTGTACTTCCAGCCGGCCGAGGAGAGCGGCATCGACAGCGGCGCGCTGAAGATGATCAACGACGGCCTGTTCGAGCGCTTCCCCTGTGACGCCGTGTTCGGCGTGCACAACCATCCGGGCGAAGAGCCGGGCGTGCTGCTGTTCCGCAAAGGGCCGTTCATGTCGGCGGGCGACAAGGCGATCATTACGATTGAAGGCGTCGGCGGCCACGCGGCGCGTCCGCATCTCACGGTCGATCCGGTGGTGGTGGCGGCGAGCATCGTGATGGCGTTGCAGACGATCGTCGCGCGCAACGTCGATCCGTCGCAACCGGCGGTGGTGACAGTCGGCTCGATGCATGCGGGCACCGCGAACAACGTGATTTCGAGCAGCGCGAAGCTGGAGCTGAGCGTGCGCTCGTTTAGCCCCGAAGTGCGCGCGCTGCTGAAGAAACGCATTACCGAGCTCGCCGAAAGCCAGGCCGCGAGCTACGGCGGCAAGGCGGTGGTGGAGTACATCGAAGGCTATCCGGTGGTGGTCAATTCGGATGCCGAAACGGACTTCGCGGTGGAGGTGGCGCGCGAACTGGTCGGCGACGACAAGGTGGTCGCGCAGACCGACATCCTGATGGGCAGCGAAGACTTTGCCTTCATGCTGCAGAAGCGGCCGGGCACGTTCCTGCGCATCGGCAACGGCGCGGGCGAAGACGGCTGCATGGTGCACAACCCGCACTACGACTTCAACGACCGCAATTTGCCGGTCGGCGCGGCGTTCTGGACGCGGCTGGTGGAGCGCTATCTCGGCCAGTGATCCGGTGCGGCGAGCCGCGCCTGAGTCGAGTCCCACAACCATAACGACGAGGAAGACCACGCGATGAGTACCACGACCAATGCGAGCCACGCCGTTCAGGCGAGCCGGCCCGCCAGCCGCGGCGCGATCGCCGCCGCGGTGATCGGCAACTGGCTCGAGTTCTTCGACTTCACCGTGTACGGGTTTTTTGCCGTGATCATCGGCAAGCTGTATTTCCCGTCGGCGGATCCGACTACGTCGTTGCTGCTGTCGGTGGCGACCTTCGCGGCGGGCTTCATCACGCGGCCGCTCGGCAGCGTCATGCTCGGCGTGTACGCGGACCGCAAGGGCCGCAAAGCCGCGCTCAATCTGACCATCATGCTGATGGCGGTGAGCACCGGCCTGATCGCGATCGCGCCGACCTATGCGCAGATCGGTCTCGCCGCGCCTTTGCTGATCGTGCTGGCGCGTCTCGTGCAAGGCTTCTCGCAAGGTGGGGAGTTCGGCGCGGCCACATCCACACTGCTCGAACAGGGCGGCGGCACGCGGCGCGGCTTTCGCGCGAGCTGGCAACTGGCCACGCAAGGCGGCGCCGCGCTGATGGGCTCGGGCATCGCGGCGGCGCTGTCTGGCGCGTTGCCGAAAGAGTCGCTGGAAAGCTGGGGTTGGCGCATTCCGTTCCTGCTCGGCGTGCTGATCGCGCCGGTCGGCATGTACCTGCGCCGCCGCTTGGCCGACGACGCGGCCAGCGCGCACAGCCACGCCATCGAGCGCGGCGTGCTGCATGAACTCTTCACTAGCCATTTGCGCCCGCTCATCCTGATCACGCTGACGGTGATGGGCGGCACGGTCTCGACCTACATTCTGACCTTCTACATGCCGACCTACGCGATCCACACGCTCGGCCTGCCGATGTCGCTGTCGATGCTGGTGGGCGTCGCCTCGGGCTTCGTGATGCTGATCACGTGTCCGCTCTTCGGCATGCTGTCGGATCGCATCGGCAGCCGTAAGCGGCCTATCCTGTTCGGACGCGGCGTGCTGGTGCTGCTGCTATTTCCGGCTTTCATGCTGATCAACCGCTTTCCGCAGTTGCCCGTCATCATGTCGCTGACCGCGCTGATGCTGCTGTTCTACTCGATGGGCTCGGCGTCGGAATTCGCCTTGATGTGCGAGTCGTTTCCGCGGCGCGTGCGCGCCACCGGCATTTCGATCGCGTATGCGTTGAGCGTGTGCGTGTTCGGCGGGACCGCGCAACTCGTCGCGACCTGGCTGATCAAGCTGACCGGCAGCAAGCTGGCGCCGGCCGGGTATGTCGCCGCGTGCGTCGTGGTGTCGTTGATCGCGGTCTCGATGTTGAAGGAAACGGCGGATAAGCCGATCGATTGATTGCTCGAACAGGGCGCCGTCATGACGCGGCGCCCACGACCGGAATTACCCGCGCCGTGCCACCATCTCCGAGACGGTTTGCGCGGCGTGCTGCAGCGGCTCCAGAAACGCCTTCACCATCTGCTTGGCCGAATTGCGCTGCGCATTGCCGCTGATATTCATCGCGGCGATCACGCGTCCCTGGCGATTGCGGATCGGCGCGGACAGGGAAATCAGTCCGCCTTCCAGTTCCTGATCGACGATCGCCCAGCCTTGGCGGCGCACCTGCGCGATCAGCTTCTTCAACTCTTCCTTGTCGGTGACCGTGCGCGGCGTGTGCGCGTAGAGCGGCGCCGAATTCAGGGTCGTCTCGAGCGTTTCCTCGTCGAGCGCGGCGAGCAGCACGCGGCCCATCGACGTGCAATAGGCTGGCAGCCGGCTGCCGATCGACAGGTTGATCGTCATGATTTTGTGAGTCGGCACGCGCAGCACGTAGACGATCTCGGTGCGGTCGAGCACGGCCGCCGAGCAGCTCTCGTGGACCTGCGCCGACAGTTGTTCCATCACCGGCTCGGCGAGGTTCCAGAACGGCATGGAGGTCAGATACGCGAAGCCGAGGTCGAGAATCTTCGGCGTGAGGCGGAACAGGCGCCCTTCGGCCTCCACATAGCCGAGCGTTTGCAGGGTCAGCAAAATGCGGCGTGCGCCGGCGCGTGTGAGGCCGGTGGCGGCGGCGACGTCTGTGAGCGTCTGTTCGGGGCGCGTGGCGTCGAACGCGCGGATCACCGCGAGGCCGCGCGCGAACGACTGCACATATGAGTCGCCCGGTTTGTCCGGGGCCGGTTCGGCGCTGACGGGAACGGCGGAAGACGGCGGCAGGGCTTTGCTCATGGGCCTTGAAGGATGCATTCGAGGAAGGGCGGACCCGCGCCGCGCTTGAATCCCCCACGCGGCGCGCTAAAGGCGTGACGATAGCTTAAGCCTTCTGTTTCGCCAACTTTGCGGCCCGATGCACAAAAATCCCAGGGTTTGCATGGATGCAGCCGGCATCTAAAATTTGTATGATGACCCGATAACATGATCAATCGAGGCATCGATGTTCGACAAGATTCCTGCGAGAGCGTTGAGCGACACCGTCGCGCAGCAGCTTCTCAAGCAGATCGACAAAGGCACCTTCGAGCGCGGCGGCAAGCTGCCGACCGAGGCCGTGCTCGCCCAGCAGTTCGGGGTGAGCCGCACGGTGATCCGCGAGGCGATCTCGCGGCTGAAGAACGAGGGCGTGGTCGAGCCGCGCCAGGGCAGCGGCGTGTTCGTCGCCGCGCACGGCACGGTCCGGCCGCTGCGGATCGACTACGCGGAAGCGGTCGAACCCGGCTCGGTGGTGCAGATTCTCGCGTTGCGGCGCGCGATCGAAGCGGAAGTCGCGTCGGAAGCCGCCATGCGTCGCAGCGACGCCGACATGATGTCGATCGACGCGGCGCTCGCGAAGATCGACGCGGCGGTGGCCGAAGGCGAGGACGGCGTGGCTGAAGACGTCGCGTTCCATCGCGCGATCGCGGCGGCCACCGGCAATCCGTATTTCCTCAAAACCCTCACGTTCCTGAATCAATACCTCGAAGCCGGCACAGTCGTCACGCGCCGCAACGAGGCGCTGCGCGAAGACTTTTCGCGTCAGGTGCGCGAAGAGCATGCGGCGATCGCTGCCGCGATTCGCGCAGGCGATCCGATGGCGGCGCGCAATGCGGCGCGAACTCATATGTACAACGCGGCACGGCGTCTCGCGGAAGCGGGGATTTGCTGAGCTTCATTGCTCAGATTCAGTGCTCAGTTTCAGGCGCGAGCGCCCAACGAATTCATAGAGGTCAAGCATGTCCAGAAATGTCGGTGTCATCGGTCTTGGTGCAATGGGCCTGGGTGTCGCGCGCTCGCTGCTGCGCGCGGGTCTGCGGGTCCATGCGTGCGATCTGCGGAGCGAGATCCTGAATGCGTTCGTCGCGGAAGGCGGCGTGGGTTGTGCGACGCCTGCCGAACTCGGCGCGCAGTGCGAGGTGGTCGTCACGCTGGTGGTTAATGCCGCGCAAACCGAGGCCGTGCTGTTCGGCGAGCAGGGCGCGGTCCCAGCGATGAAAAAGGGCGGCGTGGTGATCGCCAGCGCGACCGTGGCGCCGGACTTCGCGATCGAACTCGGCAAGCGGATCGAGGCGGCCGGTTTGCAGATGCTCGACGCGCCGGTCTCGGGCGGCGCGGCGCGCGCGGCCTCCGGCGAGATGACCATGATGACGTCCGGTCCTGCTGCGGCCTATGCCGCGTGCGAGGACGTGCTGGCCGCGATGGCCGGCAAGGTGTACCGCCTCGGCTCCGAGCACGGCGCCGGGTCGAAGGTGAAGATCATCAATCAGTTGCTGGCCGGCGTGCATATCGCGGTGGCCGCCGAGGCGATGGCGCTCGGCCTGCGCGAAGGTGTCGATCCGGATGCGTTGTACGAGGTCATCACGCACAGCGCGGGCAATTCGTGGATGTTCGAGAACCGCGTGCCGCACATTCTTAACGGCGACTACACGCCGCTGTCGGCCGTCGATATTTTCGTCAAGGATCTCGGCCTCGTGCTCGATACCGCGCGTCGCTCGAAATTTCCGCTGCCGCTGTCGGCGGCGGCGCATCAGATGTTCATGATGGCGTCCACGGCCGGTCACGGTGGTGAAGACGATTCCGCGGTGATCAAGATTTTCCCCGGCATCGACGTGCCGGCGGCGAAGTAAGCAGGAGACCGTCATGACGGCAAACACGAAACGCGCGCTACTCGGCTGCATCGCCGACGACTTCACCGGCGCCACCGATCTCGCCAACATGCTGGTGCGCGGCGGCATGCGCACCGTGCAAACCATCGGCGTGCCCGCATCGAGCGAAACGCTCGAAGCCGACGCACTGGTGGTCGCGCTGAAATCGCGCACCATTCCCGCCGCCGATGCGGTCGCGCAATCGCTCGCCGCGCTCGACTGGCTGCGTGCGCAAGGCTGCCGGCAGTTTTTCTTCAAATACTGCTCGACATTCGATTCGACCGACGCGGGCAACATCGGCCCGGTCACGGATGCGCTGCTCGACGCGTTATCCGCGAACGGCAACGTCAATGCGTTCACGATCGCGTGTCCGGCATTTCCTGAGAACGGCCGCACGATCTTTCGCGGCCATCTGTTTGTCGGCGACACGTTGCTCAACGCGTCGGGCATGGAAAACCATCCGCTTACACCGATGCGCGATGCCAACCTCGTGAGCGTGCTGCAACGGCAGACCCGATCGAAAGTCGGTCTCGTGCGTTACGACGCCGTGGCGCGAGGCGTGTCGGCCGTGCGCGAATCGTTCGATACGTTGCGCGATGAAGGCGTGCGCATGGCGATTGCCGATGCGGTGTCCGACGCCGACCTCTACGTACTCGGCGAAGCTTGCGCCGACCTCACGTTGATCACCGGAGGTTCCGGCGTCGCGTTGGGTTTGCCGGCCAACTTTCGCCGCGCGGGTTTGCTCGAAGAACAGGGCGACGCCGCGCAGTTGCCGCCGGTGGACGGACTGTCGGCGGTGCTAGCCGGCAGCGCATCGAAAGCGACCAACGCCCAGGTCGCGGAGTGGCGCGCCACACGGCCCGCATTTCGCATCGATCCGCTTGCCGCGGCGCGCGGTGAGAACGTCGTCGAACAGGCACTGGCTTTTGCGCAGCCGTACCTCGACAAAGCCGAGCCCATGCTGATCTATGCCACTGCCACGCCCGACGAAGTCAAGGCGGTGCAACGCGCACTCGGTGTGAATGAAGCAGGACATCTGGTCGAATCCACGTTGGCCGCGATTGCTCGCGGTCTGCGCGAGCGCGGCGTGCGCAAGTTCGTGGTAGCGGGCGGCGAGACCTCGGGCGCCGTCGTTCAGGCGCTCGACGTGCACACGCTGCGGATCGGCGCGCAGATCGATCCCGGCGTGCCCGCCACCGCCACGACCGGCGCCGAGCCGCTGGCGCTCGCACTGAAATCCGGCAACTTCGGCACGACCGACTTCTTCGAAAAAGCGCTGCGTCGTCTGAGCGGAGCCGCGCAATGACCGGCACGCCCGCACTCCATACGACCAACGAAGCGCGCGTTCGCGAAGAAATCTGCGTGACCGGCGCGAGTCTTTATCAACGCGGCTACACGGTGGGCACCGCCGGCAACATCAGCGCGCGGCTCGACGACGGCTGGCTGATCACGCCGACCGATGCCTGTCTCGGCCGGCTCGATCCCGCCGATATCGCCAAGGTCGATCTCGACGGCAACGCGGTGTCCGGCGGCCGGCCGTCGAAAACGCTGGCGCTGCATCGCGGCATCTATGCGCGCAACGGCGAGGCACGCGGAATCGTCCACACCCATTCGACGCATCTGGTCGCGCTGACGCTCGCGGGCGTCTGGCGCGAGACCGACGTGCTGCCGCCTATCACGCCGTACTACGTGATGAAAGTGGGCCACGTCCCCCTGATTCGCTACAAGCGGCCCGGCGATCCGCAGGTCGCAGAACAGATCGCCGCGCTCGCCGACAGCGTTCGCGCCGTGCTGCTCGAACGTCTCGGTCCGGTGGTGTGGGAGCGGTCAGTGGCGCAAGCCGCGTATGCGCTCGAAGAACTCGAAGAGACCGCGCGTTTATGGTTGATGACGACCCCGCGGCCCGCACCGCTCGACGAAGCCGCACTCGAAGAACTGCGCACCGTGTTCGGCGCGCGCTGGTAGGGAAACCGACATAACAAAGCCCGGCTGCGCTCGTTGCGCCGCATCGGGCCATTCATCAAGGAGACAATGCATGAGTTCGTATCAGGCCACACCCAGCCAACCGATTGCAGCCGACGCCGCCGGACAACCCGGCGCCGCCGAAGTCGAGCGCACGTATAAGAAAGTGTTCTGGCGCATCGTGCCGTTTCTGATGCTGTGCTATGTGGTCGCCTATCTGGACCGCGTGAATGTCGGTTTCGCGAAACTGCAGATGTCGCAGGACCTGGCGTTCAGCGAAACGGTGTTCGGCCTCGGTGCCGGTGTGTTCTTCATCGGCTATTTCCTGTTCGAGTTGCCGAGCAACATTCTGATGCACAAGCTCGGCGCGCGGATCTGGATCGCACGGATCATGATCACGTGGGGCTTGCTCTCGGCAGTGTTCGTGTTCGTGAAGACGCCGATGCAGTTCTACATCTTGCGCTTCCTTCTCGGCCTTGCCGAAGCCGGTTTCTATCCCGGCGTGATCCTGTACCTGACCTACTGGTTCCCGTCACATCGGCGCGCGAAGATCATCGCGGTGTTCATGTCGGCGATTCCGGTGTCGGGCATCTTCGGCAATCCGCTGTCCGGCTGGATCATGCAGACGTTCCACAACAGCTCGGGTTTCGCGGGCTGGCAATGGATGTTCCTGATCGAAGCGATCCCCGCCATCTTGATCGGCATCGCCACGATCCTGTATCTCGACAACGGCATCTCCGCTGCGAAGTGGCTGAGCGAACGCGAAAAGCGCCTGCTCACCGATGAAATCGCCGCCGCGCAGCCGAAGGAGCAAACCCAGAAGCATTCGCTTGGCGCGGTGTTCCGCGATCCGCGCACGTGGTGGATGTCGCTGATCTATTTCGCGTTCGTCACCGGGCAATACGGCCTGACGTTCTGGATGCCGACGCTCGTCAAATCGACGGGTGTGACTGGTGCATTCAATATTGGTCTGCTGAGCGCGATTCCGTTTCTGTGCGCGATCGTCGTGATGAATCTGATGGGGCACAGCGCCGACAAGCGCCGTGAGCGCCGCTGGCATCTGATCGTGCCGGCGTTGTTCGGCGCGGTCGGCTTCACGGTGGCGGCTTCGTTTGCGGATAACACGGTGGTGTCGATCGCGTTTCTCTCGCTCGCCGCCGCCGGTGTGCTGACCTGCGCGCCGCTCTTCTGGTCGCTGCCCACCGCGTTCATGTCGGGCGCGACCGCTGCGGCCGGCATCGCGATCATCAATTCGATCGGTAATCTCGCGGGTTTCGCGAGCCCTTACATGATCGGCTATCTGAAGGACCTCACGCATAGCACGCAGACCGGTATGTACGTGCTGGCCGGCATGCTGGTGATCGGCGCGATCGCCACGTGGCTCACGCCGGCCAAACTGGTCAACCGATAAATCGACATTCACGCGCGGCATGGGTCGCTGCCGCGCGCCGCATCAGACCGTTTTTAAGGAGTCGCCGCCATGCCTCGCTTCGCCGCCAACCTCTCGATGATGTACAACGAGCACGCTTTCCTCGACCGTTTCGCCGCCGCGGCGCAAGACGGTTTCGAAGCGGTCGAGTTTCTGTTCCCCTACGATTTCCGCGCCGACGAGATCAAGGCGCGGCTCGATGCGAACGGTCTCACACAAGCACTCTTCAATGCGCCGCCCGGCGACTGGGCCGGCGGCGAGCGCGGCATTGCCTCGCTGCCCGGCCGCGAAGACGAATTCCGGCGCGGCGTCCAGACCGCGCTCGACTACGCGCGCGTGATCGGCAATCGCAAGCTGCATGTGATGGCTGGCCTGATCGGCGCGGATCAGCCGCGCGCGAAACATCGCGAGGTGTATCTGAACAATCTCGCGTATGCCGCCAAGGCCGCGCAAGCCGAAGGCATCACGGTCGTGATCGAGCCGATCAATACGCGCGACATGCCAGGCTTCTTTCTGACCCGTCAGGACGAGGCGCAAGCGATCTGCGCGGAAGTCGGTGCGCCGAATCTGAAAGTGCAGTTCGACTGCTACCACTGCCAGATCGTCGAAGGCGACCTCGCGGTGAAACTCAAACGCGATATGGGCGGCATCGGCCACATTCAGATCGCGGGCGTGCCGGAACGGCATGAACCCGATACGGGTGAGCTGAACTACCCGTATCTGCTCGAACTGATCGACTCGCTCGGCTACGACGGCTACATCGGCTGCGAATACCGGCCGCGCGCGGGCACTTCGGCCGGCCTCGGCTGGTTCAAACCGTATCTGAACGCGACCCGCTAACAAGGACGAAACTCATCATGAAAGTACTGATTACCGGCGGCGCGGGTTTTCTCGGCCAGCGTCTCGCGCGTGAACTGCTCGCGCGCGGCTCCCTGAAAGACACGCAAGGCACGCCGCAAGCGATCACCGAACTGGTGTTGCTCGACGTGGTGCAAGCCAACGATTTCGGCGACAGCCGCGTACGCACGGAAGTGGGCGACATCGCCGAGCGCAGCGTGCTCGAGCTCGTGATCGACGACAAGACTTCGGCGATCTTCCATCTGGCCGCGATCGTGAGCGGTCAGGCCGAAGCGGATTTCGATCTCGGCATGCGTATCAATCTGGATGCGTCGCGGCTGCTGCTCGAAACCTGCCGGCAGCGTGGCCACCGGCCGCGCGTGCTGTTCACAAGTTCCGTGGCGGTCTATGGCGGCGAACTGCCCGCGGTCGTGCAGAACGATACCGCGTTGAATCCGCAGTCCTCGTATGGCGCGCAGAAGGCGATCGCCGAGTTGCTGCTCAACGATTACGCGCGGCGCGGTTTCGTCGACGGCCGCGTGTTGCGCCTGCCCACCATCAGCGTGCGGCCGGGCAAGCCGAATGCGGCGGCGTCGTCGTTCGCGAGCGGCATCATTCGCGAGCCGTTGAACGGCGAAGCGGCGGTGTGCCCGGTCGCGGGCTCGACGCGCCTGTGGCTGCTGTCGCCGCGCAAGGCGATCGAGAGCCTGATCGCCGGACTCGAACTCGATTCCGCCGCGCTCGGTAACCAGCGTGTGCTGAACTTGCCGGGTATTTCGGTAAGCGTCGACGAAATGGTCGCCGCGCTGCGCGAGGTGGCGGGCGATGCGGTTGCCGGGCGGATCGTGTGGGAACCGGATGCGCGCGTCGAAAAGATCGTGGGTAGCTGGCCGGGACGGTGGGATACGTCGCGCGCCGAAGGGCTGGGGTTGAGCGGCGAGCGCAATTTTGCCGACGTGATCCGCAGCTATATCGAGGACGAGCACATCCAGCTCCGCTAGAAACACCCCCACGCAGTCTCCAGCCCCGTGCCCGCGCCTTGAAAACAGGGCTGCGGGCACGGGCGCGTCATTCGTCTGATCCTTGGCAAGAACGGCCGCGGCCTGCACGTATTCCCTGGTGCGGGCCTGGCCGCGCTTGACATGGTTTCGGCCACACGCCTATTATCGTATCTAGTTGTTCGATATATGACCGTATGTTCGTATCAAGAACAAATTGCGGAATTCTCGAGCCCATCGTTCATCGTCCTGCGCTAAGCTGAATCGATGCGACGGCTGCCTTGCAGCCGCTTCCCGTCGCGTTTGCCGGTGCGTCCGGTGCGCGCCACGCCGGCAATCCGGCCGCGGCGCAGCGCATGCAGCACATCAACTGGAGACATCACATGACCGAAGCATTCCTGTGCGACGCGATTCGCACCCCCATCGGCCGCTATGCGGGTTCGCTGTCGTCGGTGCGCGCCGACGATCTGGGCGCCGTGCCGCTCAAGGCGCTGATGGAGCGCAACAAGGACGTCGACTGGAACGCAATCGACGACGTGATCTACGGCTGCGCGAATCAGGCCGGCGAGGACAACCGCAACGTCGCGCGCATGTCGCTGTTGCTGGCCGGTTTGCCGCAAGGCGTGCCGGGCTCGACGGTGAACCGCCTGTGCGGTTCGGGCATGGATGCGGTCGGCATTGCGGCGCGCGCCATCAAATCGGGCGAGGCCGCGTTGATGGTGGCCGGCGGGGTAGAAAGCATGAGCCGCGCGCCGTTCGTGATGGGCAAGGCGCCCACCGCGTTTTCGCGTCAGGCGGACATCTACGACACGACCATCGGCTGGCGTTTCGTGAACCCGCTGATGAAGAAAATGTACGGCGTCGATTCGATGCCGGAAACGGGCGAGAACGTTGCGACCGACTACAACATCAGCCGCGCCGATCAGGACGCTTTTGCCGTGCGCAGCCAGCTGAAAGCGGCGCGCGCGCAACGCGACGGCACGCTCGCACAGGAAATCGTCGGCGTGACGATCGCGCAGAAGAAGGGCGATCCGATCACGGTGCTGCAAGACGAGCATCCGCGTGAGACGAGCCTCGAAACGCTCGCCAAGCTCAAGGGCGTGGTGCGTCCGGACGGCACCGTTACGGCAGGCAACGCGTCGGGCGTGAACGACGGCGCGGCGGCACTGTTGCTCGCGAATGAAGAAACGGCGAAGCGCTTCGGCCTCACGCCGCGCGCCCGCGTGCTGGGTATCGCCACCGCCGGCGTTGCGCCGCGCGTGATGGGCATCGGCCCGGCGCCCGCCACGCAAAAACTGCTGGCGCGTCTGAACATGACCATCGATCAATTCGACGTGATCGAACTGAACGAAGCGTTCGCGTCGCAAGGTCTCGCGGTGCTGCGCGCACTCGGCGTGGCCGACGACGACGCCCGCGTCAATCCGAACGGCGGCGCGATCGCGCTGGGCCACCCGCTCGGCATGAGCGGCGCGCGTCTGGTGACCACCGCGATGTATCAACTGCATCGCACGCAAGGCCGGTTTGCGCTGTGCACGATGTGTATCGGCGTCGGCCAGGGCATTGCGATCGCGATCGAGCGGGTGTGATGGTTTAGCGGCTTGGTCCGCGCTACGGTTGAAGCTGGATGAACAGCCTCGTCGCTCATGCGACGAGGCTGTTTCTTTTTGTGCGGCGAGCATATCGAATGCGTGTCTAATTCGATCTAATGACGCTTTTGATTATGGCGGAATACCGGAAAAACATCGATTGCCGATTCGGTCGCCACACAGTGTGCATTTAATGCTGTCTGCATTTAAAACGCGCCGTTCATTCTGAATGGCCGTGAGAATATCCTTGCTTGGCCGGCTGACAGGATGCCGCTGTGACGCCATGCCGCGGCGCTTTAATGGCCGCGCGCATTCATTTGAAAATCACAATTCAATCAATTGCGGGTTGTTGTCAGGCATGTAAAATCGTTTGCGTCGTATCTGTTGAAAACTACCATCCTGAAGATACACAGGCACTCATGGCGTTAAGAGTCCGCATTCCGCGGTTTCAGCTCGCCGTTACGCTGGATCGAACAAACTCTCAAGGAGCATGCAAATGAAGGCAGCGACGATTGGAGCAGCGTTGATGGTCGCGGCGTTTGCCGCAGCCCAGCCGGCATGGGCGCAAGATGCCATGGCCAGTGCCGCGCAAGGCATCGTCGGCGCGGTGGAGCCGGTGCATATGAAGGCGCAGATCGTCGGTATCGATCCGGGCACCCGCACGCTCACGCTCAAGGGGCAGGGCGGCAACGTGGTGGTCGTGCTCGTGGGCCAGCAGGTGGAGGGATTCGACAAGCTGACGGTGGGTGACCAGGTGGACGTGCTCTACAAGAATGCGCTCCTTGTGAAGGCCGAGAAGGTCACCGGCAAGGACAAGGGCATTCGCGCGCGTGTCGACACGCAGGTGTACGCCCCGGCCTCGGGCGGCTTCGAATCGGCGCGCCAGATCGAAGTGCTCGCCACCGTGCAGAAGATCGACCGCAAGAAGCGTCTGGTCACGCTGCGCGGCGCGTACCAGACGCAAACGCTCGAAGCCGGTCCCGACGTCGATCTGAAGGACGTCAAGGTCGGCGATACGATCCACGCGGTATTCGTGTCGGCGGCGGCCGTGCAGGTGACGCCGAAGTAACGTCGGACAATCGCATGCCACAAAAACACCCCTTGTTTTAAGGGGTGTTTTGTTTTTTTTGCCACGAACACAGCTCGCCTTCACGTGCGCGGCTAACGCGGCGCAGGCGGCCCCAGACTCAACCACGCGAGCCGTCCCAGCCAGCGTCTGAGCAGGCCGCCTCGCGCCGGCAGCGCGTAGCTCAGCGATACGCGCGCGGCGCATTCGCCATCCGTACTGAGCCACACACGCTCGCCGCGTTGCAGCTGGAATGTGTGGCCCGGATCGAGCCAATGATCGTAAGGTGAACTGACGCGTGTGAGCCAGAGGCGCGCGCCTTGCACGGCGAGCGTGCCATCGGCTTCGACACGCCAGGTCAGCGTCGCGCCTGGCATGACTGAAAAATGCAGCACCAGCTTCGGCAGACGCTCGTCGTGCCGATACGCCACCAGACTCGATTCATCATCCATGCACTGCGGGCTTGCCTGATCCATCTCGTTCTCCGTCATCAAGCCGGCTGACGGAGGCGCCCACAAAAACAAAAGGCCCCTTCCGTTACCGGCGGGGCCTTGGGGATATGTTACGCAGATTCAGACTGCTAACGCGCACGCACTCCCAATGGCCAGCCGATGATGGCTCGCTTCGGGTGTGTAATCGCATTTGCGATGGAGATGTGCGTCAACATGAGATCGAGTGTGCCGTTTTGCCGCAGGTCTTGTCAATCAAAAAATTGCCATTCATTTGAACGGGTGTGCGAACCGCTCGGGATCCTTCGCAATGCGTAGTGCTTGCGTCGCCAGCCTATGAGGCGACATCCCATGCCTGCGTTCGTGGTGGGTTACGAGATCACGTAGTGAAGACGTCGACCACGCGTCGACGCTACGGATCACGCTGACAGCCGGCGCTTCAGCGTCGATGCGGCGCGACGATACCCAGCGACGCAATGCGTCGATACAAGGTGGCGCGTGACATGCCGAGTGCTTGCGCCGCCGCGTTCGGCCGCCATTGATGGCGCGTGAGCGCATCGATAATGCGTGCGCGCTCTTCACGCGGGTCCTGCCGCGCATCCCGTTGCCGGCCGTCATGTGGGGGAATCCGCAATAACGCCGGTTTGTGCGCGGCTTCAGGCGCGAGCAACGCCGCTATATCCGGCGCGACATGGCGCAATTCCACGCGTGCGCCGTCACAGATCGCGCACGCGTAGCGCAGCACATTGCGCAACTGGCGAATGTTGCCCGGCCATGCGAACCCCACCAGGCGCTCGGCAAGTTGCGGGTCGAGCGTGAGCACGTGGCCGGCCATTTGCGCTTCTTCGTCGAAGACCGCGTCGATCACGTCGCGGATATCCGCGCGCTCGCGCAGCGGCGGCATCGGTAAAGACGCGCCGCTCAACCGGTAATAGAGGTCTTCGCGGAACGTGCCGGCCGCGACCATCTGCGCGAGACCGCGGTGCGTGGCGCAAATCACGTCGATATCCACGCGCACGGGCGCATCGCCGCCGAGCGGCGTCACTTCGCCTTCGGCCAGCACGCGCAGCAGCCGCGTTTGCAGATCGAACGGCATGTCGCCGATTTCATCGAGAAACAGCGTACCTGTATGCGCCTGCGCAATCTTGCCGCGTGCGCCGCGGCTGCGTGCGCCGGTGAAGGCACCGGGTGCGTAGCCGAACAATTCGCTTTCGATCAGCGATTCCGGGATCGCGCCGCAATTCACCGCGATAAACGGCCTCGCGCGCCGCGCGCCCGAATCATGCACCGCGTGCGCGAACACTTCCTTGCCGACGCCGGTCTCGCCGAGAATCAGAATCGGCAGACGTTTGCCCATCACGCGCAAAGCAACGGCCGCGTTATGCGCGATCTGCGGATCCGCGCTGTGTAGAAAACGTCCGAGCGCACCGAGTTGCAGATCGTTTTGCAACGCGGTTTGCGCCGATCTTGCGGCGCCATCGTGCATCGTGGACGCCGAGCGCGGCATACGCCTGAGCGGCGCGCGAATACGCGCATACAACGTCGTCCCGGTCGCGCGCAGGCGCAAGCCGACAATCGCATCCGTGCGCGCGACGTCGTGCAGGTGCGAGCCCGACGTGTCGAATACGTCGTCGATGTGACGCGGGCCGTTCAGCGCCGGAATGCACTCGCGCGCCTTGCGATTGGCGGCAACGAGATTGCCGCATTCGTCGAAGGCGATCAGCACTTCGGGCTGCGCCTCGACAAAGTTGCGGCTCGAATGGCCGAACAGAATCCAGTGCTGGGTCGTTTGATTGAGGAAGTAGCCGTCTTCGATCAGGCCAGCGCTTTGCCGCACCAGTTGAAACACGAGCCGCTGACTGTCGCGGTTATCCGGCGACTGCACGGCGGAGGCATCGAGCACGCCGATCATCTCGCCGGTCGGCGCGAAGATCGGCGCCGCGCTGCAGGTGAGCGTGGTGAACGCCGCGCGGAAATGATCGGTCTTGTGCACGATGATCGGCGCGAGATCGGTCAGCACGTTCGCCACGCCGCACGTGCCTTCTTCGCGCTCGGACCAGCACGACCCGATATACAGGCCCGCATGCTTGAAATCGCTGCGGCGTTCGCGATCGATCCGGTAGTCGATGGTGACGCCGTGCGCGTCGGTGAGCATCACGCAATAGTCGGCGACGCGAATCATGTCGTGCAGACGTGTCAGGCATTGGCCCGATGCACGCAGAAAGGCTTCTTCCTTGCCTTGCACTTCGCGCAATTCCGCCGACGTCAGCACGCGCGGTCCGATCACGGCACCCGGATCGAGCCGGTACTGTTCGAACGAACGCTGCCACGACGAGACGAGCCGCGGAGAATCGGCGGGCGCGGGCAGGCGCCCTTCAATGGCGCCACGCACGCGGTCGATGTGCTGGGTCTGCGAGACGTAAGGCATGGTCGGCTCCAGGCGAGCGACACACAGTGAGATCAGGGTGTTCTTGTATCACATCCCGCTTGATGAATCACATTGCAATGCAGCACGCGAGACGCGTGAGACGATTGTCTCAGTCTCAGGTGAGACGGTTCACCTTGTCGCGCAGATCGAGACGGGTAAAGGGTTTGCGACGCGTCTTCGTATTGCTCGGCCACGCTGCGAGCGTTGCACGCGCCGGGCGTGAGACGCCTGGAACGCTGCGTCGCGCGGTGCCGGCTCACCATCCCGATTTGCATCTCGATGCGAAAAGCCCTTTAAACAGGGCACTTTCGCGCGGCGGCGTGATTTCTCAGCAGATTGGCACACCCTTTGCAGTGTCCTACGCATGACAAAGCGCCATCGTTTGACGACGGCGACACAGGAGACAAGCACAGTGCCATCGCCCATCACCGTCGGCGTGATCGCGAACCCTGCGTCGGGTCGCGACATTCGCCGCCTCACTTCCTATGCGTCGGTGTTTCCGACCTCCGAAAAAGCCAACATGGTGGTGCGCTTGCTGGCCGGGCTCGGCATGCTCGGAGTAACGCGCGTGCTGTGTCTGCGCGACCGGACCGGCGTGGCGGCGCTGCTGCTGCGCGCGCTCGACACGCACGACGCCGTCGCCGCGCAACAGCGCTGGCCGGAAGTCGAGTTCATCGAACAGCCGATCACCGACAGCGTCGCCGATACCCACGCGGGGGTCGCCGCGATGTTGAAGGCAGGCGTCGAGTTGATCGCCGTGCTCGGCGGCGACGGCACGCACCGCGCCGTCGCCGCGCATTGCGCAAGAGTGCCGCTGCTGACTTTGTCCACCGGCACCAACAACGCCTTTCCGGATTTGCGCGAAGCCACCGTGGCCGGCCTCGCCGGCGCGCTCGTCGCGTCGGGCGCGGTGCCGCCGGATGTGGCGCTGATGCGCAACAAGCGGCTCGTGGTGCGCTGCACGGCCGGGCCGAATCGCGGCCGCGAGGAGATCGCGCTGGTCGATGTCTGCGTGAGCCGCCAGCGCTTCGTCGGCGCGCGGGCTGTCTCCGATCCGGCCGATATCGAAGAACTCTTTCTCACGTTCGCCGCGCCCGACGGCATCGGCCTCTCGTCGATCGGCGGAGCATGGGCGCCCGTGGAGCGCACCGCGTCGCACGGTTTGCATCTGCGCTTTGCAGCACCCGGCGAATCCGGCGTGCCGCTAGTGGCGCCCATTGCGCCGGGCCGCGTCGAGCGCGTGCTGATGCGCACGTGCGAACGCTTCGAAGTCGGCGTGTGGAGGACGCTGGAGACCGAGCACGGCACGCTCGCCTTCGACGGCGAGCGCGAAATCGAACTGGAGCGTGGCGACCGCTATGAGATCGCGCTGGATTGGGAAGGGCCGCTGACCGTCGACGTCGAACGCACGCTGCGTTTCGCGGCGTCGCGTCAACTGGTGCGGGAAGTGGCGAACGTGGTTGCGCATCAAAGGTAGGTAGTGGGCAGGCAGTGCATTCATTCCAAGGAGACACACCATGTCGGTTTCAACTGAGTTGAGCAAGGAAGATCTATTGAAGGCGTATCGCATGATGCGCACGATCCGCGAGTTCGAGGAGCGTCTGCACGTTGAATTCGCGACCGGCGAAATTCCCGGCTTCGTGCATCTGTACGCGGGCGAGGAAGCGTCGGCCGTCGGCACGATGCTGCATCTGAACGACGCCGACTATGTGGCGACCACGCACCGCGGCCACGGCCATTGCATCGCCAAGGGCGTGGATGTGCGCGGCATGATGGCCGAGATCTACGGACGCAAGACCGGCGTGTGCCACGGCAAGGGCGGTTCGATGCACATCGCCGACCTGTCGAAAGGGATGTTAGGTGCGAACGGCATCGTCGGCGCGGGCGGGCCGTTGATTTGCGGCGCGGCGCTCGCGGCGAAGTACAAGAAGTCGGGCGGCGTCGGCGTGTGCTTCTTCGGCGACGGCGCGTCGAATCAGGGCGTGATTTTCGAATCGTTGAACCTGGCCTCGGTATGGCGGCTGCCGGCGATTTTCGTGGCGGAGAACAATGGCTACGCAGAGGCGACATCTTCGACGTGGTCGGTGGCGACCGACAACATCGCGGATCGCGCGAGCGGCTTCGGCATGCCGGGCGTGATCGTGGACGGGTTCGACTTCTTCGCCGTGCATGAAGCGCTCGGTGAAGCGATCGAACGGGCGCGCAAAGGCGGCGGTCCGACGCTCGTCGAAGTGAAGTTCTCGCGCTATTTCGGCCACTTCGAAGGCGACGCGCAAACCTATCGCGCGCCCGGCGAAGTGCAGAAACTGCGCGACGAGAAGGATTGCCTGAAGCGTTTCGAAGAGCGCGTGGTGCGCGCCGAAATGCTGAGCGCGGATCAGTTGCGTGGTGTGGATGCCGAGGTGAAGAGTTTGATCGAGAGTGCGGTGACGGAAGCCAAGGCTGCGCCGTTGCCGACTGCTGAAGACCTGCTGAGCGACGTCTACGTGTCCTATCCGTAACGCACGCGTTGCATACCTAAACGATTGGAGACAGACATGGCACGCAAGATCACATTCTCTCAGGCAATCAACGAAGCACTGAGTCAGGAAATGGCCCGCGATGAAACCGTCATCGTGATGGGCGAGGACAACGCGGGCGGCGCGGGATCGCCCGGTGAACAGGACGCGTGGGGCGGCGTTCTCGGTGTTACGAAGGGACTGTTTCACAAGTATCCAGGACGTGTGCTGGACACGCCGCTCTCCGAAGGCGGCTATATCGGCGCAGCAGTCGGCGCGGCGGCCTGCGGCATGCGGCCGGTCGCGGAGTTGATGTTCATCGACTTCATGGGCGTGTGTTTCGACCAGATCTTCAACCAGGCCGCCAAGTTCCGCTACATGTTCGGCGGCAAGGCGGTCACGCCGGTCGTGATTCGCGCGATGCAGGGTGCGGGCTTGCGCGCGGCGGCCCAGCATTCGCAGATGCTGACTTCGTTGTTCACGCACATCCCCGGACTGAAAGTGGTCTGCCCGTCGACGCCATACGACGCCAAGGGACTGCTGATCCAGGCGATCCGCGACAACGACCCGGTCATATTCTGCGAGCACAAATTGCTCTATAGCCGCGAGGGCGACGTGCCCGAAGAGTCGTATGCGATTCCGTTCGGCGAGGCGAACGTGGTGCGCGACGGCGACGACGCCACCATCATCACCTACGGACGCATGGTGCATTACGCCACCGAAGCCGCCGAAAAACTCGCCAAGGACGGCATCCAGGTCGAGGTGATCGACTTGCGGACGACCTCGCCGCTCGACGAGGAAACGATCCTCGAGAGCGCGAACCGCACCGGGCGCGTGGTCGTGGTCGACGAAGCGAATCCGCGCTGCTCGATCGCCACCGACATTTCCGCGCTGATCGCGCAGCGCGCGTTCCACTCGCTCAAGGCGCCGATCGAAATGGTGACCGCGCCGCATACGCCCACGCCGTTTGCCGGTGTGCTCGAAGACATGTATATCCCGTCGGCCGCGCAGATCGCCGATGCTGTGATGAAAGTGAGGGCTTGAGCGATGCCGATCCATATGATCACGATGCCCAAATGGGGCTTGTCGATGGAGCAGGGGCAGGTCAACGGGTGGCTCAAGGCCATCGGCGACAAGGTAGTGAAGGGCGACGAGATTCTCGACGTGGAAACGGACAAGATATCGTCAGGCGTCGAGTGTGCGTTCGAAGGCATCCTGCGCCGGCAGATCGCCCAGGAGGGCGACACGCTGCCGATCGGCGCATTGCTGGCAGTGGTGGCGGACGCGGAGACGCCGGACGCGCAGATCGACGCCGAGGTCGAAGCGTTCCAGCGCGACTTCGTGCCGGCCACGTCGGCGGCGGGCGACAGTGGCCCGCAACCGGAGAAAACGCAGATCGGCGGACGCACCGTGCGCTATCTGAAACTCGGCGAAGGCGGTACGCCCGCGCTGCTGATTCACGGCTTCGGCGGCGATCTGAACAACTGGTTGTTCAATCACGCCGACCTTGCCGCGCATCGGGCAGTGTGGGCGCTGGATCTGCCGGGTCACGGCGAATCGGGCAAGACGCTCGACACCGGCAGTGCCGACGAACTCGCGGACAGCGTGATCGCCTTCATGGACGATCGCGGCATCGACAAAGTGCATCTGATCGGACACTCCATGGGCGCACTGATCGCGATGACCGTGGCGGCGCAAGCGCCGGGGCGGGTAGCGTCGCTGGCGTTGATCTCGGGCGCGGGTCTGGGCAAGGAGATCAACGGCGACTACATCCAGGGCTTCACTGAAGGCAGCAATCGCAATGCGCTCAAGCCGCAGTTGGCGAAACTCTTCGCCGACCCGAGTCTCGTGACGCGTCAACTGGTGGAGGACATCGTGAAGTACAAGCGGCTCGAAGGCGTGCCCGAGGCGCTGCGCAAGATCGCGGCGTCGGCCTTCGACGGCAACGTGCAACGCGCGAGCTATCGGGACCGGCTGGCGGAACTCGCGCCGCGCAGTCTGGTGATCTGGGGCGCCGGCGATCAGATCATCCCGGCCGGGCATGCGCAGGGTCTGCCAGGCGACATCCGCGTTCATGTGCTCGACGGCAACGGGCATATGGTGCAGATGGAGGCGGCCTCCGAAGTGAATCGTCTGCTCAACGATTTTCTGGGGAGCTGAGATGGACGCCGCATTGCATGCCGACAGCGTCACCGCGCTCGGTCAGCACGGTAAGCGCAGCGCTGACAAGCTCGCGCGGATTCCGGTGAAGATCGTGCCGGCCACGGACGGCGAAGTCCTGCCGAAGCCGCCGTGGCTGCGCGCGAAGCCGATGATGAGCGAGGCTGTCGCGGGCATTGCGGCGATCTTGCGCGAGCACCGTTTGCATTCGGTCTGCGAGGAGGCAATGTGCCCGAACATCGGCGAATGTTTTGCGCGGCGCACCGCGACGTTCATGATCATGGGCGGCATCTGTACGCGGCGCTGTGCGTTCTGCGACGTCGCGCATGGCCGCCCGGCGCCGCTCGACGAGGCCGAGCCCGCTCGGCTTGCCGATGCCGTGGCGGCGCTCGGGTTGCGCTATGTCGTCGTGACGTCGGTGGATCGCGATGATCTGCGCGACGGCGGCGCGACGCATTTTGCGCGCTGCGTGACCTTGCTGCGCGAGCGCGTGCCGGGCATTCGGGTCGAAGTGCTGACGCCGGATTTTCGTGGACGTATTGAGCGGGCGTTGCAGGCGTTCTCGGGCGCGTGGCCGGATGTATTCAATCACAACCTCGAAACGGTGCCCGCTCTCTATCGTGCCGCGCGTGCGGGCTCGGACTATCAGGGCTCGCTGCAACTGCTCGCGCGCGTCAAAGAGGCGAACGAGGCGATGCTGACCAAATCAGGATTGATGGCCGGATTGGGGGAATCCGACGAAGAACTGCTCGGCGCAATGCGCGATCTGCGCGCGCATCGCGTGGACATCCTGACGATCGGGCAGTATCTCGCGCCGTCGCGTTTTCATATGCCGGTGCGGCGGTATGTGACGCCACGACAGTTCGACGCCTGGGGCGAGGCCGGCTTGGAGATGGGCTTTCGCGAAGTCGTGGCGGGGCCGCTGGTGCGCTCGTCGTATCAGGCGGACCAAGTTGCCGACATCGCCATGGCACGCGCAACGCAATGATATGAAGAACGGTTGCCGCCCTCGCTTGTCGTTATAGACGACAGCGAGGAGCGGCACCGTCGCCGTTTAAAAGCAGGCGCGGCTCGTCATTTCGTTTGCAACAATCTATGTCGGAATATGTCACGCAGCGCGAAAAACGCCCGCAAACCCTTGTCGCGCGGGCCTTCCTCGTGGTGAAACAGGGTGACATATCTTCCCTGTCGATTATGTCGGTGCGTCCTTCTATAGTCCGTTCTGTCGCCACGCAGCAGTGACAGAAGTGGCCCGAATCCAAGAAGGACATACCGTGAAAAATCATTCGTTCGTCGTCCCGGCCGCCGCCTCTGCCTTTGCCTCTGCAACCGACTCAGTGTCGAGCGCCTCATCCGCACGCGGCGCGCTGCGCAAGCTCGTCCTCTCCGCCACGGTCGCCGTGCTCGCGCTCGGTAGCGCATCGGCGTTCGCCTGGTCGCAACACGGCACGGCGTACACCTCGCGCGGCACCTATAACGGCGCGCGTTACGGCTCGTGCGGCGGCAGCAGCTGTTCGCATGCGGGCGGCGTCGCCGGCCCTTACGGTGGCCTCGCGACCAACACCGGCACGGTGACGCGCAATGCGCCAGGCCAGTTCTCGAATTCGGGCACCGCGACGGGGCGCTACGGCAACTCCGTCCAGCATGCAGGCGACACCAGCTGCGCCGGTGGCACGTGCTCGCACACCGGGACGTTGACGGGCCCGGATGGCAAGACGGCCACCACTTCCGGCGATGTCACGAAGACCGGCACGGGGCAGTATTCGTCGTCGGGATCGGTAACGGGTTCGAACGGCAACACGGTCAACCATTCGGCGTCGACGAATTGCGCCGGCTGGACGTGCTCGCGTTCGGGCACCGTGACGGGTTCGGATGGCGGGACCGTCAACCACTCCGGCTCGGCCACGCGTGTGGCACCGGGTGTCGTGACGACTTCGACGAGCGTGACGGGCACGCACGGCAATACGGTGACGTCCAGCGGGACGGTCGTGGCGACCACGGGTGTCGTCGCGACGGGCGGCACGACGGTGGTGGTCGCGCCGAAGCCGGTGGTGGTTGCGCCGCCGGTTGTGTACGTGCCGCCGCCTCCGGTCGTGGTGACGCCTGCGCCAGTTGTCGTGACGCCTGCGCCGGTGGTGGTTGCGCCTAAGCCCGTTGTGGTCGCGCCGCCGGTTGTGTACGCACCGCCGCCCCCGCCGCCCGCCGTGTATGTCGCTCCGCGGGTCGTGTATGTCGCGCCGGCGCCGCGTCCGGTCGTGTGGGTGCCGGGTCACTGGATTGGGCGCGTCTGGGTGCCGGCGCATTGGTCTTGATCGGCGCGGCCATGCGAGTCAAATCCCGCGTGACAGTTGTGCAAGGTGGGGACATGGTGCGCCGATCGTCTTTCGATGCTTCATCGACACGGCGGTTTTATCAAGCAGGCGCGTTGGCAGCGATGGTGGTTGCCGCGGGGGTGGCGATTGCAATGAGCCGCTTCGTGGCACCAGCGGATACGCGCGGGGCGAGTGGATCGTCGCAAGAATGTTCCACTCGCTACGCCGCGTTGCTCGATCTTGCGGAACTGGCGAGACGCGACGGCAAATCATCCGAGGTGGTCGTGCGCGGGCTGCGCGACAGAGGCGGTGTGATGAGCGGATGTTTGTCGGTGGGCGGCAGGGCTAATGCGGATTAGCGTTCTGATTGCTGCTCGCGCCACTCACGCCACTCACGCTACTCGCGCTACTCGCGCTACTCGCGCCACAAAAAAAGCGCTCCCGGTTCCATAACCGGGAGCGCTTTTTTGTCATGCGCGGCGTAGTGGCGCTTCCGCGCTACCGCCCTTGCTGCTGCAAATACTGCCTGACATCGCTCAGCGTCACGCTGCCTTTATGGCTCGTGTCGATCTGATCGAAGTGCTTCGCCACAAAGCCGAGACCCTGGGTTTGCGCCTGCGCTTTGGTGACCGACGCGCCGTTGCTGAGCGCCGAGTTCGCCCCGAGACGCGCCTCGAGCCGTCGTTGCGCTTGCTGCTGCAATGCCGTGCCGGTCGATGGCGCAATCGGTGCCGCCCGGTTTTGCGGGAAGAACGGCCCGTCGACGCCGCGTGCGCCGTTGGGCGGCGTCGCGGGCGCCACCGCTTGCGGCGGCAACGCATATGCACTGCCGACCAGGCAGCCGAGAGCAATCAACGGGGAGACGCGCCGTAACTTATCGATAAGAGACATGATGACTCGCATGGATTGAGTGAATAGGGTATCGCGAACGAGGTTCATCCGATCGGTTCCTTGAACGTTCCATGAGTGCGCGGTCAGGGCGCCGTCACTTGCGCCGTGGCCGTGGCGGTCGGCTCGCTGGCGGGACTTTCGTCGCGCCACGGCGCCGGCAGCGTCCAGAGGGCGAGCGCATCGGGCAGCGGCGTGCCGCGATAGAAGCGCACGAGGTCGCGCTTCATCAGCGGACGGGCGACGTCGTCCAGATAGATCATGTGGCCACCCTGGAAGAAATTGACCTGCAAGTCAGGATTCAGCCCGGGCACGGTCTGCAACCGCGCCAACTGCTTCTCGGTATTGAGGAACGGCGTGGCCAGATCGTGGAAGCCGTTTTCCGAGAGCACCCTGAGCTGCGGATTGAGCGTCAGCGCACCGAGCAGGTCGGGGATCGTGTCGGGCAACGCCTGTCCGTCGTGCGAGAAATCCCACAGCTCGATGATGTTGTCGTTCAGCGGCATATAGGTCGCGTTCGGCGCCGTGTACCCGAGATAGTCCGGCATCTGGGTGGCGAGCGCCGTGGTGAACGGCTGCGAGATCAGGATGTCGGACGGATCGGAATCGCTCTGCAGACGCGGATCCGAATTCGGCAACGACACGCGCCCGTCATAGCGGCCGATCGTCGTGCCGGGCAGCAGGCTCGTCGAGAACGGATCGCGGTTGAAATAGCCCTGCAATGCCTGCACGGTCAAACCCGACGGCAGGGTCCAGGAGTCGAGCGTTTTCGCATTGGGGAAGACGGGCTTGCCCAACGCGTCGGGTATGCCGAGCTGGCTGAGCACCCATGATTGCGAGTAACGCCTGAACTTCTTATATTCCGCCGTGACGAACAGGCTGGTCTGCAACGCGTAAAGATCCTGATTGAGCGGCGCGGGCGACGCCTGGTTGTAATACGCCGCGACCTCCGCATAGCCGGGGAAATAGCCCGCCAGCGTATCCGTATCGAGCGCCAGCTCTTCCGACGACGCCGTGATGGCGACAGCTTCGATCGCATCGGCGAAATAGTTCAGGATTGCCGATTGCAGCACGATGCCGGTCAGATGCACGCCGGCGGATTCGAGCGCCAGCGCCAGCATGTCGGTACGCGGCGTGCCGTACGACTCGCCATACAGATAGATCGGCGAGCCGCCGCGATTGTTGACCGCCAGATAGCGCTGGATGAAGTCGCGCATGATGTTGACGTCGGCGTCGGTCGTCCAATACTTCTTGTTCGTGTTCGGCAGAATCGCTTCGGAAATCCCGGTTCCGGGCGGGTCGATGAAGACCATGTCCGTGGTGTCGATCAGGCTCTCCTTGTTATCCACGAGCGGATAGTTCGGCCAGTTGCCGAACACCGGGTCGGGCGTGGCCACGCGCGTCGGCGCGAATGAGCCGAGCCGCAGCCAGATCGAGGAAGAGCCCGGGCCGCCGTTATAGACGAACGTGACGGGGCGCGCCGCGCCGTTCGCGCCCGGCGCGGTGTACGCCACATACGACATGGTGGCTTCGGGGTTGCCGTTCGCATCGGCCGCCGTCAGATGGCCGGTGGTGGTGGTGTAGTTGATCGGCGTCTTGCCGAACGTCCACTGGTAGTGCATGACCGCCGCCTTCTCCGCGGCCTGGGCCGGCGCGAGACCGTCGTTGGCTTTGGCCGAATAGGCGACCAGGTCGATATAGGTTTGATTGGCGGTCGGCGCCTGCGGCTGCGACGCGGCCTGGGCGCTGAGTTGCTGATTCGCAGCGGTCTGCTGCATGCTCACGGCCGTGCCGGAGGACGAACTGCCGTCCCCGCCGCCGCATCCGCCGAGCAGCATGACCGTTGCTGCCATTGCCACTGTCAGGGTTCCCGGAGCCGGCAGCTTGCGCTGACGAAAAGGGCTGTTGCCTCGAAGACGCTCGTCTCGTTTCATCTCTATCCTCGGTGGTGGATTCAGATACCTTTTCACAAAGGCCGCTGTAGCGGATGAAGATGCATCGGAGTTCGAAATATTCTGGATGCATCGCCGCAAATACAGCGGTGGAGACCAATTTTCTTAAAAATGCATAGCCATTTCCCTGCTATGCGGGATGCGTAGAATAACTAAATATTGTGATTGAATATTCCGGTTATCTCGGCATGTTTTTCCGTTTTTCCGCAATCGAATATTCGTATATTGGCGGCAGATAAAAAATAGGTGACGCCGTAGCCCTTTGTCAAGGACGCGACGAATTTCCGTAATGACGGCTTCGGAATGCTGCGCGTGGATTCGTGCGGAACTAAGTGCGTACGGGCTTTACGGCGCAATTAATTCGCTGATTATTTATTACAAAATGGAAGTTTTTGTTTGCTAAACGTAATGATTAATTTGTGTGGATTGCCCGGTTATGCCAATTGATTTTCCGGGTGAATCAGATTGAGTTCCAGAAATACCGCGCCGGCAATCGGATTGAAGACATAAGCCGGAATCCGTTCGAAACCCAGCGATGCATAAAGCTCGAGCGCGGCTCGCATGGTCGGCAGCGAGTCGAGGCGAATGCGGTGATATCCCGCGTCTCTCGCGATATCGCAAATGCGCGTCGCCAATTGCCTGCCGGCCTGCAGACCGCGTCCCGCTGGACGAACATAGAGCCGCTTCATTTCGCACGTCGTGTCGTCGAGAGGCCGCATGGCGACGCAGCCAACGAGTTCTTCATCGTTGTGCGCGAGAAGCACCCGGCCTCGCGGTGCCGCGAATGTGCCGGGCAAGTCGGCGAGTTCGGACTCGAAGTTCTGGAAGCCGAGATCGATGCCCAGGCTCTCGGCGTATTCGCGGAAGATGGCCCGGACCGCTTCCAGTTGCTGTGGGAATTGGGCGGTCGTGATCTGGATCATGGGTGTTCGTGGGTCGTGCGGTCCTATTGCGGTTCCACTAACACCAGCGGGAAACGGATCTCGAACGTCGTCCCCACCCCTTCGCGCGAGACGAAATCGATGTGTCCGTTCAACACGCGACACAGTTCCTTGACGATGGCGAGACCGAGGCCCGTGCCGGGAATATCTTCACCCGCGGCGCGCTCGAATTCGTCGAACACGCGGTCCGCATCCGAAGGCGCGATGCCCACGCCGGTATCCGCGACGCGAATCGACCAGTGCTCCGCGTCGGCCATCGCGAAGTTCAATTCGATTTCCCCCGATTTCGTGTACTTGGTCGCGTTGGAGAGCAGATTGACGGCGATCTGTTTGAGCTTGAGACGATTGGATGTGACCGCCGTCAACGCCGGATCGAATGCCGCGCGCAACGTGAGTCCTTTTGCCTCGATCGAAGGACGCGACGAGGTGACGAGCTCGTCGTACAGCTCGCGCAGTTCAACCTGTTCGAATGCGAACGGGGCGCCGTCGCCGAGCACCATGGAATACTCGACCATCTGCTCGACCAGCTGTTTCATATCGGCAGCCTGACGGTTCGCCAGCGTCAACGCCGTTTCGGCCCTGGCAGGCGCGCGCGAGATCAATTGCAGCGCGATGGAAAAGGTGTTCAAAAAATTGCGCAGATCGTGGACCACGCTGCGTGTGATCTGCATACGCGACTCGTACAGGTCGCTCACCAGCCGCTGCTTCAGCATCAACTCGTGATTGGCGCGCTCGAGCCGGCCGGTGTACTCGTCTATCTTGCGGTCCCGTTCGCTGACCACTTCCCTGATCGACGTGAGCGTGACCATGCTGAAGGTTTCGGCGATCAGGCGCCGTGCCCGGCTCTCATGGCGGCGCGTGAAGGTGCTGTCGAGACTGGCGAATTCCTCGAGCGCTTCGGCCAGCACCTGATCGAAGAGATCGAGTTCGCGCACCAGTTCCTCGATACGATAGCCCTGGCGCCAGCGGACCTTGCCGTGTTTTCTCGCATTGCGCTCGATGGTCGTCTCGACCCGTTCGAGATCTTCGACATCGAGCGCCGCGCACAGTCCTTCGAGAATCTCCGGCAGATGATCCGCCAGTTGCTGATAAGTGAGTTTGTCCGCTTCGACGAGATCGGTGTCGCCGAATACGGCATTCATCCATTGCTCGGTGAGTCGGGTCCGTTCCGCGCGAACGAAGTCAGCAAAATTGCGCAGCGGGCTAACACGTGTGTCGGTCATGATGGCGCATTGGGGTGAAGTTTCTACAACGTACAAAGGCTCGAACTACCCACGCGCGTCGGACCGGAGGCGCATGGCATGCCTCACAGGACAGGTACGTTCGGCTGGAGTCAATTAAAGGCCTGGCCGGCAAGCTCTCTGCCCTCGCGTGTCCCGAAAGCGCCGCCGCAGCCGATTATTCGCACCATTATCGCCGCAATCGCGGATTGTGGAACACCTCTTGCGGCGCTGTAGTCGGATGACAATAACGCTAACTCGAACGTTTAACCCGGCGGCCACTGATGCACTCAATCTTGCTGGTAGACGACGAGCCGGAAATCCTGGCGGCGTGGCGCCTGATACTCGAGAACGAAGGTTACGAAGTCGGTTGCGCGAGCAACGGCGCGGAGGCGGTCGCGCGTGCCGCAACCAGCGTTCCCGCCCTGATCATCACCGACTGGATGATGCCCCTGGTGGACGGCGCTGAATTGTGCCGTCGACTGAAGGCGATACCGGAACTCGCCAACGTGCCGATTCTCGTGCATACCGCTGTTCCGCCGCCCGAAGGCGCGGTCAAGAACTGGGATGTCTGCCTGAGAAAGCCGGTAGGCGCGGAGCTTTTTCTGACGACGGTCGCGCAACTGTGCAAGCAGCGGTATTAGCTGTTGATCGTTTGAGCGCACAACGGGCGGTTTCTTCCGATTCTCGCGTGCCGCATCTTTGATGACCGGCAATATTGTCTCGCGCATTTCTCTGCGCCTCTCATCAACCCGAATTGAGCACCTTCAAAAAATCGACGAATGCGCGCAACGGCGCCGGCAAATGACGATGCCCCGGATAGTAGAGAAACGGCCCTGAAAAACGCTGCCACCACGGCTCCAGAATCGGCTCCAATGCGCCGCTGTCGAGATGCGGGCGAAGCATGTCTTCGAACAGATGAATGACACCCACGCCCGCGACGGCCGCGCTGACCGCGAGATCGATTGCCGCGCCGGGCCGCACCAGCAGCGGTCCCGATGGATTCAACTGCAACACTTCGCCATCGCGCTCGAAATACCAGATCGGCATGGCGCCACCGGCGAACTGTCCGCGCAGGCACGCATGCGAGAGCAACTCGCTGGGATGATCGGGACGGCCGTACGCGTCGAGATAGCCCGGCGCTGCCGCCGTGGCGAAGCGTTGCACGCGCGGTCCGATCGGAATCGCGATCATGTCCTGTTCGAGCCGCTCGTCATAGCGAATGCCGGCGTCGCAGCCGATCGACAGCACGTCGACGAAACCATCCTCGACCACGACCTCGACGCGGATGTCCGGATACGTCTTCAGGAAGGCAGCGACGATGCTCGGCAAGACGATCCGGGCGGCGCTCGACGGTACGTTCAGTTTGAGCGTGCCGGCCGGCTTGTCCCTGAACACGTTCAGCACGTCCAGCGCCGCTTCCATCTCGCTGAAGAGCGGCGTCAGCTTCTCGATGAGACGCAAGCCGGCCTCGGTCGGCGCCACGCTGCGCGTGGTGCGGTTGAGCAGGCGCAGACCGAGCTTGGCCTCGAGGCGGCGCACGGCGATGCTCAGACTCGACGCCGACACGCCGCTGATGCGTGCCGCGTCGCGAAAGCCGCCCGCGCGGGTGACCGAGACGAAGGCGGCCAGATCGTTCAATTCCATGGCGATTGTGCAGAATTTTAAACAACCCGTACACGTTAGACGGCTTTATTTAACAACGCAACCACGTCCATACTGGCGTTCAACCACTCACCAAGGAGCGCGTCATGTCGAACCTCATCACCACGGACACCTTTCCGCTCGCCGGCCGCTCGGTACGCCGCATGGGCTACGGCGCCATGCAACTCGCCGGCCCCGGCGTATTCGGTCCGCCGAAGGATCGCGATGCAGCGCTCGCCGTGTTGCGCGAAGCGGTGGCGTCGGGCGTCAACCACATCGATACGAGCGACTTTTACGGGCCGCACGTCACCAACCAGTTGATCCGCGAAGCGCTGCATCCTTATCCCGGCGACCTCGTGATCGTCACCAAGGTGGGCGCGGTGCGCGGCAGCGACGGCGCGTGGCTGCCGGCATTCGAACCGGACGATATCGAGCGCAGCGTGCACGACAACCTGCGCAATCTCGGCCTCGATGTGCTCGAGGTCGTGAACATGCGGATCATGGGCAGCGTGCATGCGCCCGCCGAGGGTTCGATCGAAAAGCAGGTCACGGCACTGGCCGAACTTCAGCGACGTGGACTCGTGCGTCATATCGGCTTGAGCAACGTGACGGCGACGCAGATAACGGAGGCGCAGCGCATTGCCGAGATCGTCTGTGTGCAGAATCACTACAACCTGGTGCACCGGGAAGACGACGCACTGATCGAGGAACTCGCGGGGAAGGGGATCGCGTATGTGCCGTTCTTCCCGCTTGGCGGGTTCACGCCGATTCAGTCGTCAGCGCTGTCGGACATTGCACAAACGCTCGGCGCCACGTCGAGGCAAGTCGCGCTCGCTTGGCTGTTGCAGCGGGCACCGAACATTCTGCTGATCCCCGGCACGTCGAGCGTCGGGCATCTGCGTGAAAATCTGCAGGCGTCGCAATTGAAATTGTCCGCCGAGGTGTGCGCGGAACTGGATGCGATCGGTCTCGCCAACGGCGAAGCGTGATCGCAAAGCACTGCGATTTCACACCGAATTCGCGATGGTCTCCCGCAGCCACTGATGTGCCGGATCGCGGTGCGAGCGCTCATGCCAGAGCATCGCGATCTCGTAGCCCGGCACATCCAGTGGCGGCTCGACCACCCGCAGCGCGTTGTTGTCGCGTACCAGCCGTTCCGGAAGCATGCCCACCAGGTCGGTGCTTGCAAGAGCCGACAACATGAACAAAAAGTGCGGCACGGACAGCACGACCCGACGCGTCATGCCGGCCTTCGCGAGCGCTTCGTCTGTCGCGCCGGCAAACCCGCCGCCGTCCGGCGATACGATCACGTGCTCCAGTTTGCAGAACTGCGCGAGAGTCGGCCGGCGCTTCAGACGCGGGTGACCCGCGCGACCCACCAGAACATAGCGCTCGGCGAACAACACCCGGTGGCGCAATCCTTCGGGCGCGCCTTCGCTGGTATGAAATCCCAGATCGATCTCCCCTTGTTCCGCTTGCCGCGCAATACGTGGCGGAGCCAATTCGACGACGGCGAGGCGCGTGCCCGGCGCCGCCGCGCGCAAGCCGGCCAGCGCGGGCAGGATGATCGTCAATTCGACGTAGTCGGTCGCGGCAATGCGCCAGCTTTGCGTTGCTTCGGCGGGATCGAAAGGGCGCGCCGGCGCCACCGCGCGTTCGAGTGCTTCGAGCGCTTCGCGCAAGGGTTCGCGCAACGCCTCGGCGCGCGCGGTGGGCCGCATGCCGCGCGGTCCGGGCAGCAACAGCGGGTCGCCAAGGACATCGCGCAGTTTGGCCAGATGCACGCTGACCGACGGCTGCGAGAAGTTCAGCCGCTCCGCCGCGCGCGTGACATTGTGCTCCGACAGCAGCACGTCGAGCGTGACGAGCAGGTTGAGGTCGAGTCTCCTGAGATTATTCATGGCTATACCTGACATATTGGCAATTCATTTCCAATATACCGGAGCGCGGTCTATCTTTGGTTTCTTTCAACCATGAAGGCCATGTGATGAACGTTCTTCTTGTTTATGCGCACCCGGAACCCAAGTCGTTGAATGGGGCGCTCAGGGACTTTGCGGTCAAACGTCTTGAAGATGCCGGACACACCGTTCAGGTATCCGACCTGTACGCAATGCAGTGGAAAGCATCGCTCGATGCGCACGACAGCCTCGCGAAACAACCCGGCGAGCGCTTTGATCCGGCGCTCGACTCGAAGCATGCGTTCGAGAACGGGCTGCAGAGCAAAGACATCGAACTCGAACAGGAAAAGCTGATGTGGGCGGATGCAGTGATCCTGCAGTTTCCGCTCTGGTGGTTCACCATGCCGGCCATCCTGAAAGGCTGGGTGGAGCGTGTGTATGCGTACGGCTTTGCATACGGCGTCGGCGAGCATTCCGATGCGCGCTGGGGCGAGCGCTACGGCGAGGGCAAACTCGCCGGCAAGCGCGCGATGCTGATGGTCACGACGGGTGGTTGGGAATCGCACTACAGTCCGCGCGGCATCAACGGTCCGATGGACGACGTGCTGTTCCCGATTCAGCACGGCATTCTGTATTACCCCGGCTTCGACGTGTTGCCGCCGTTCGTGATCTACCAGACGAGCCGCATCGACGAAACGAACTATCCGGAGGTGCGTGACGCACTCGGGCAACGGCTCGACGATCTTTGGACCACAGCGCCGATTCCGTTCCGGCCGCAGAACAGCGGCGCATACACGATTCCGGAACTGACGCTGCGGGCCGATATCGAGCCCGAAAAGGTCGGGTTCGGTGCGCACGTCGAATAGGATCCTGACGGGGCGCGCATAGTAGGTTCTTCATACAAGGAGGCGCGCCTCTTGTCGCGACCCCAAGCTGACGGGATCGTATGTTTAGCTGAAATTTGGTTGTAAGTCGCCGTTGCTAGAGTCGTCGACAGAATTGTGCCGCCGTATGCCGGACAGTGGACACCTGGAAAGGGAAGAGCGACAAACCATGAATAAAGCTCGTGCGTTCTGGCTCATTCTGACGCTGCTTTTTATGACGCCCGCCTGGGCGTTTCAGTCGCGCGTCGTCACCATTCCGAGCGCGGCCATGCATAAGTCGCTCGAAGCGACCGTCGTGCTGCCCGATCAATATGCGCGCGGCAAAGCGGACGACCGCTTTCCGGTCGTCTATCTGCTGCACGGCTCGGGCGGCGACTACACCGACTGGACCTCGAATTCGCAGATCGGCAAGCTGGCCGACCGCTATCACGTGATACTCGTGATGCCCGATGGCGGCCACGAAAGCTGGTACATCGACAGTCCGGTCGATCCGCACAGCCGCTACGAAACCTATGTGGGCACTGAGGTGGTGGGTTACGTCGACGCGCATTTCCGCACGATCGCGACGCGTCAGGCGCGCGCCATTACCGGCTTGAGCATGGGCGGCTTCGGCGCCTTGCATATCGCGCTGGACCGGCCGGACGAGTTCGGCGCCGCGGGCAGCATCAGCGGTGCTGTGGATCCGCGTGGCTGCGAGGACGAGCCGGGCATCGACCAGGTATTCGGCGATCCGATGCGGCATGCCGACTTCTGGAACAACGAGGCGATCGTCGAGAATGCGCGCAGTTTCGGCAACGCGCATATCGCGCTCACGATCGACTGCGGGGTGAACGACTCGCTGGTGCAATCGAACCGCACGCTGCACGAGCGGCTGGTCGAACTCGGCGTGCCGCACGACTACGCGGAGCGGCCCGGCGGCCACACCTGGAAGTACTGGGCCAACGCGGTGCAGTATCAGGTGCTGTTTTTCGCCGGGACGTTCAAGCGCAACGGGGCCACTACTGCGGCAAGCGCCGCAGCTTGAGGCTGTGCCCGCGCGCAGCGGGGCGGTTTCAAGCCGCCCACTTTTCCATCAATCGATGCCGTGAAACACCGCATCGTCCGGACCGAGATAGGCGGGCGGGCGCCACGCCGCATCGCGCATGGAGTGCTGGACCAGTTTCTCGACGCCCAACAGCACCGCGAAAATCGCCATCCGCACCGGAATGCCGTTATCGGTTTGCCGGAAAATCGCCAGCCGTGAATCGTGATTCAGGTCCACGCTAAGATCGTTGGCGCCTGGCCGGCTGTCGCGCGGGAGTGGGTGCATGATCAGCGTATCGGCGCCGCACACGCCATCCACCAGCGCCTGATTGATCTGGAAGTCCGGCGTGTAGCCTTCGAACGATTCGTCGGTGAAGCGCTCTTTCTGGATGCGCGTGGCGTACACCACGTCGGCGCCGCGCAGCCCGGCGGTCAGATCGTGGGTCTGCTCGATCACGTGGTCGTTGCGCGAAATCTGTTCGATGATATAGCTCGGCATTTCGAGCATGGGCGGCGAGATCAGCGTGAACTTGATGCCACGATACAGCGCCAGCAACTTGACCAGCGAGTGCACGGTGCGCCCGTATTTGAGGTCGCCGACCAGCGCGATATGGGCGCCGTCGACGATCTTGCCGAGGCGCGAGAACTCGCGCTGAATGGTGTACAGATCGAGCAGCGCCTGGCTCGGGTGTTCGCCCGGGCCATCGCCGCCGTTGATCACCGGCACGTTGGTGGCGCGCGCGAATTCGGCCACCGAGCCTTGCTCCGGATGGCGGATCACCAGTGCGTCCACGTAGCCGCTCATCACGCGGCTGGTGTCGTAGATCGACTCGCCCTTGGCCATCGACGAAAACGTGAAGCCGGTGGTGTCGCACACCGATCCGCCCAGCCGGCAGAACGCCGCGCCGAAGCTCACGCGGGTGCGCGTGCTGGCTTCGAAGAACAGATTGCCGAGCACCGCGCCTTCCAGCACACGGGAGATTTTGCGGCGCCGGGCGATCGGCTGCATGATGTCGGCCACGCGAAACAGCGCCTCCACCGAGTCGCGCGAGAATTGATCCACCGAGAGCAACTGCGGCTTGCCCTCAAACAGCGTCTGGCTGGCGAGTGACTGTGAGTCTACGCTTTGCGTATACTTATCGCCCGGCTCGCCGTTCACCACGATTTCCGACACGAAGCGCTCGACGATCTCCGGCATGGCCCGCGATTCCTGCGAGTCGTCCGGCAGGAGCCATGTATCGAGCGCCCGGCGCGACACGCCGATGCGGCTCGCGAACGTGTCGCGCGTCATGTTCAGGCGACGCATCGCATCGCGTAGTAAGGCTTGTTGCGGGACGCTCATGGGGCACCTGTCGGAAGAGGGGATGGCGGGCTGATGTACGCGGTGCGTATATTAGTTTTCCTGCGGCAGAAGTCAAGCAATTTCGCGATGGACTTTGCCAAGCCGCGCCGGTCGCGGTTACACTGCGTGTCATGCATTCCGGCCCAACGCTCAGACTCCGCCCGTCGACTTCCGCACGTCTCGCTCACGCGAGCGTCGCCGTCGCACGCTCGTGGGGTTCGAACGCCGGCGCCAAAGCCAAAAAACAGCCGCTCATCTGACCGGAGCTCGCTGTTCCGTCAGATGTGCGACGGAACAGCCGGTCAACGCCCGCCTGGGCACTTTCCTGTCTTTCCTCCCTCGCACTGCCTGACGGAATCGATACGGTCGTCATCGAGGTAAAGACATGTCTATTTTTTCGGGTATCTGGGTTCCGCTCATCACGCCATTCGCCGACGGCGCCGTCGATCACGCCGCCTTGCGCGCGCTGGTGCGCCGCTATACCGGCGCGGGCATCGCCGGGCTGGTCGCGCTCGGCACGACCGGCGAACCCGCCGCGCTCGACGCCGCCGAACAGGACGCCGTGCTGGCGACGATTCTCGACGAAGCGCAGGCCGCCGCCCATCTCGCGCAGGATGGGCGAGCGTTGCCGGTGCTGGCCGGCGTGTCGGGCAATCACACGGCGAGCATGCGCGAGCGCATCGAGCAATTGAACGCGCTGCCGGTTGCCGGCGTGCTGATGGCCGCGCCGTATTACATCCGGCCTTCGCAGGCGGGGATCCTCGGCCATTTCATGGCACTTGCCGATGCCAGCGAGAAGCCGGTCGTCCTGTACGACATTCCGTATCGAACCGGCGTGCGGCTCGAACTCGACACGCTGCTCACGCTCGCGGCGCATCCGCGGATTCAGGCGGTGAAGGATTGCGCCGGTTCGCTCGACACCACGCTCGCGCTGATTCGCGACGGCCGCTTGCAGGTGCTCACCGGCGAGGACATCAATATCTTCAATACCTTGTGTCTCGGCGGCAGCGGGGCGATCGCGGCGTCCGCGCATGTGCGGCCCGAGCGCTTCGTCGAGATGTATCGCGCGCTCGCGGCGGGGCGGCTCGCCGAAGGCCGGCGCATTTTCCATTCGCTCGCGCCACTGATCCAGGCGCTGTTCGCCGAACCGAATCCCGCCCCCGTCAAGGCCTTGCTGGCCGCGCAAGGCCTGATACGCGACGAACTGCGCATGCCGATGACGCGCGCCAGCGGTGCGCTGATCGAGCGGCTCGAAGCGCTGGCTGAACGGGAACGGAGCGAGTCGCGGGAGACCGAAGTATCGGTTTGAGCGAGGCGATTCATTCAATATTCCGGTCGTTTTCCAGGTCGACGCACCGGGATTTCTGGCCGGCATCGAGGACGATGGGTCGAGCGGCGCCCGCCCACATCATGAAGGCCCACATCAACATGGGCGGTGGCCGCGACGGCGACGAGGTGGCGGCCCGGACCAGCGCGGACGTCAACTTCATGGACCGGCAGATCGGGGTCGGCGTCCTCGACGGCAGCAAACGTGAGGACGACCCTGCGCGCCGCGTGGCCAGGGAAATTCGCCGGGCCCGACGATCTCGCCGCGCATCGATAAGGAAAACGAAGACTATGTGTGACGTTCAATCGCCGGGCGCTCGTGGGGAATACCGCCTCGCCACGATCGCGACGTGAGGCTCTCGCTTCAAGGTTGAACCTCATACGGTGGACATGTGGACAGGCGCTGATCGTCTACCGCACCGCCGACGGTGAAGTGATACAGGCTTTGCCAGGTGTGATCCGCTACGCCGAGCAGTGCGTGCATTTCATCGTCGAAGAAGCAGCCAATCCCTGTCGCGCGCACGCCGGCGGCTTCGGCTTCGAGATAGAGCGCCTGGCCAAGAATGCCGCATTCCCAGAACAGATGGCGATAACGCCACGGCTGCTTCAACGCGGTTCCGAATTCCGCGATCATCCCCAACGCAAAGCAGGAATCGGCGCCGATATCCTGGTGACAGCAGATCAACTTTGCCGTCGCGCGCAAATCGTAAGGCAACAGAAGATAGAGCGGCAGATGATCAGGGCCGGTCTTTTGCCACAGCCACTCTGGACGTAGGGACCGCTTGAGATCCGGCAGCGCGCCCGGATTTCTCACGAACATATACAGACCCGGCTCCAGCTCGCCCACGCGATGCACCATTAGCGCTGCATGCACTGCTGCGGGAGACATCAGCGCATTCCACGGCGGCGTGTCATGACGTGGCAACAGGCACGCCAGCATGCTGAAAAACGCCGCCTCGGCGATGCGCGTCGTACCGTCGAAATTCACCGCGCTGCGGCGCTGCCGTGCGATCCTGGCAAAGCTGAGATCAAGGGCGGGCGACGTGGGTGACGGGTGCTCTTCCGGAGTCGGCAAGGTCGGTTCGCGAGTACAGGGCTTATGCGTGGCGCGATGGATCGAATCGATATCCGGCCACTTCACATGTCCCGGACTCAGCTGATTCGCGCGTCCGTGCCACTGTGCGCTATCCAGGACGATCAGCATGCGCTCAAGATCAGGCCGCAATTCAGGGTTGCCGATCCAGAGCAAGGCATCCGGCGCTTCTGCCTCTGCCTGCCCGAAATCTTCTCCGCGGTTCAATCCAAGCAGGTTGGCCACTGCGTCGTCCGCAGCCGCCTCCATCAGCCGCGTCTGCCAGCCAAGCGCTGCCGCTGCGTAACTCATCGCGGCGATGACATGGCCGCAATCGTGCTGGCAGTAGCGCCAGGCGCGCATGCCGTATTTCCACGCCTCGCGCCAGAAAATCGAGCTTATGCCGACCAGGACGCCACCTGGCGGGAACGCCTCGGTCCATCGTTCGTCATCCACGGCAGCGCGACATTCAAGGGAATGGTCCCGGCTCTGGTAATGGTAGATCCCCGCGGACAAGCCGGGCAGCGTCGGACACAGAAGATAGCCCTCGGTCGGATGCAGATTTCCGCTCGAAGGGTTGCAGCGCAGTGCCCACCGCTGGGTGCCGTACGATTTCCACGCCGACAGGCCGAGCGAAACTTCGAACAGAATTGCCAGACTGGAAAGATCGAATCTGCGCGCGGGCGGCAAAGCTCCGCAGCGTAGTTCGTTGTAGCGTGTGGTGAGGCTATCCGCGGCCAACGGCAGACCAATACGCGGTGCGCCGTGAAACACCCGGAACGGATCCGGTTGGGTTGCCCAGTCGAGTTTCCCGGGGCCAGGGGCATAGCCGCTGACGCGGTGCTTGCTGCGGTCGTGATATTCAAGCATCGCATGCTGTAACCGGTCCATGTTCCCCTCAGACCAGGAATATCCGCACATGCGACTGTACAAAGCCGGCTGGCTCGACGTTCGGGCGCGGTCGTCATCAAGTCGTGGAATGGAACGCGCTTCGGCAATTGCTATTGCGTTCGACGCCTCCTGTGCGATGCCCCGGCTATCGGGTTGTCTTCACGAAAGCAGGGGATGTTTTCGGCGCATATTTCACCCTTCAGGTGTCTTTGAAGGTTTTCGGGACCGCCGACTTCAAAAACTCGTGGCCATCCCAGCTTAGCCGCCAGTCGCTACCCGTCGAGCGGACGAGATTTGCGTCGGCAAGCAGGCTCAACTGATACCACACACCCCGGTTTGAAACATCGAACGCATCCTTGAGCGCGCTTTCAATGTCAAATTCGCTGAGGTGCGGGGATTTGTTTTCCTCGAGAGTCTTCAGTATTGCGAATGCCAGATTCATATCGCGCTTCACGATCCCCTCCTGTCGCAGATAGGACATACCTCGAAACGGCGCCGCGGGTATAAGGTCCGCAATCATGCCGGGTGTGGCTTGTTGCACGGCTCTTTGCGCTTTCGCACAGTTCCACGAAAAGGGTGGCACGACGCGAGCCTCGCAGATCCACGACCGAGGTTCATTAGATGGAAAGCCAGCGAACGTCCCATCTAACTGGGAGGTTGTGGCCGACCAGCCATGGTCCCGTGCGGTCGTCGGGCATCGTGAGCCTGATTGCTTTGTTGTGCTGGTCGCGAGTGCGCTCTCTGGGATTCAACGCTTCGGTCCCCTCATACCCTCGTTTTCCATCGCGGCATGTCGCTCTTCGCTGGCTTCAATGGGTTCCATGGTCTCGTCGATCGAAGCTGTCGCGCGTTCTGTGGCCGCCTTCGTTTCGTCGACGGCGGAACCGAGTCCTCCGTCGTCGTCGCTCGGGGGCTCCAGCATGTCTCGAAGCATGGCCGCCAATTCCGGCGTGTTCCACGGTGCGCCATGCTGCTCTTTCTTCTTTATGTAGTGCCTGACTTCTGCGTCCTGCTCCGGCGTCAGGGGAAGACCTCGAAATGTGCTTTGAGGGGTAGCGTCGGTCATGGTATTGCTCCGGAATTTATCCCATTTTGAGTGTAGCCCTGTTGTGGCCAGCGAGCCTCAACTATCGGTCTGCGTATGGACTGATCCGTCCATTCGCATCGGCCCGTCCAGCGAGCAGACATTGCTGTTGGCACAGATACGAGCTCGGCGATTTGCGCAATTGCTGCTGATAGGGCACCTTGGAAACAAGCCCCAGGCGGGACAACGTCACGCGATGACATGGTTCAGCGCAGGGGTCTTGCGCAGATGGGACATATCTCAAGCGTGGCTTAGCGTCTTTTTGCGGCACCTGCAGGCGGTTTCGACCGCTCATGGCGATGCGCGCACCAATGCAAATTGCGACGGGTCATGAAGCGTGGCGGGAGCTATGACAAAACTGTCCGGACATCTTTTCATCGAGCGCGTGCACGAAAGCTGTACGCTGGTGGTTCCCGACTGCGACCGGATCGGACCCAGATAAGCACACGACATTCGGTTTTCACAACCCCCAGGCGCAACTGCGACAGACTCGGGCACTGCGTCACGTTCTGGGATTATGGCGACGTCGTGAAGGGGAGCACGAATATCGGTGTCGAACAGACGGAAGGGCGGAAGATGCAACTGATCGAACCTGATGAACGCCAGGCTTTCCTGGCGACCAGAAGTGAATTCGAACTGCTGGAAACGGATATGACTGACCCCAAGGGTGACGAGAACGTCATCTGTTCGGCGATGCCGACGCGGTAACATAATTTGCTCGATGAGCAGCATGATCGTCGGTACGGGTTGGCCACGCGGTGGGACTCAGGGATTCGCCCGACGCAGCGGTCCAGTTTCATACTGACGTGAAACGCCGTCCAGGCCGCAGCGATAAAATCGGCGATGCGGCAGCGATCGATTTCGCCAGATCAAGGGGGTATTGGTTATGGAGTGGATGGACGCGCGACCCGTAGTGCCGGGCTACTACTGGGTGCGATTTACGGACGACCGGACGCCGAAGCAGACCATCGCGGAAGTCGCGGAAGTGCCCGGGAACGGTTCACAGCAGTTAGTCGTGATCCTTCTGGGCGACGATGAAATATTGGAACTGGACGATTCGTTCTTCGACCGCGCACTGTTTGCCGGACCGATGGAACCTCCGCCGATGGAGTGACCGCCATAGCCGGACCGGCTGCCACTCCATTGGCAGAACTTCAAACCGTCGCAGTTCGTGCCGTATGGCGAAGGCATCTCTAGAAGCCGCCCGAAATGACTGCGCGATGCGTGCGTAGTACGACATCCAGTCTTCTCGGGCTAGGGCGCGGTGATGACCTATTCAGCTTGACCGACGCGCCCCGCGTCTGAGCCCCCCTCTTCCGAAGGAGCCATTGACGGCCCGGAACTGATTTGCGCGCTGACGCACAATCATCTGACAAAAAGTAAAAAAACTTACTAAGATGAGAATTCGGGGGTGGCGGCGTACGCGTAGCCACCAGGCAGACTCGCACCTGAAACTGTTTGATTTGCCGAATGCGGCTCACGCGGTTTGCGTGACAGTGGTCGTTCATCCCGTCCGGCGCCGTTGATCCTGCTCACCTGGGAGACGCATATGCTGAGCCCCCATGAATTTGCGACTTTGATGCTCGTCAAGGACACCTCCGATCCAGCCGGACTGGATCGCGCGGAGTTGGACGCCCTGGTGGAGCACCAACTCGTCGCGCTGGAAAAACTTGCTTCCGGAGGAGAGCGTTTTTCCATCACCTGCGATGGGGATTCCATTCTTCAGGCCGTCGCCCGGATCAGTTGAACGACTGCCGCACGTGTCGTACCGGGTGGACAGAGCCGGTGGCGTGCGTTTGAGCCTGTGCGGAAAAAGCGGTGCGCCGCCCACACTTTTGTCGATCTATTCACGCGATCCTGCCTGCCCGTCCGTGGAACCTGTGTCGGATCGCCATTCAGGAGCTTCATGATGAATCTGTTGACACCTGAACAAGTCGCTGCGGCCCAGCGAGCCAACCTCGGCGTTCTCTTCAGCCTGACCAGTCAGTTTGTCGAGGGTACCGGGAAGCTGGCAGCGCTGCATCTGACAGCGATCAGGTCGAGCCTGGCGGAAACCCGGGAGATCGCGGTAAAAGCGCTTTCCGCCAACGGGCCGCAGGAGTGGTTCGCGCTGCAGGCCGCCATCGCCACGCCGATGGCGGAAAAAGCGCAATCGTACAGTAGTCACGTGCTCGAGATCGTCTCGGCTACGCAGGCCGAATGTCTGCGCATTGCGCAGACATCGCATGAGGCGTACAACGGCCGCGTGCAGGCGCTCGTCGAGGACGCCGCCAGGAATGCACCGGCGGGCTCCGAAGCCGCCATCGCCGCGTGGAAGTCGGCGATTGCTACCACCAGCACGCTGATCGAAACGTTGCAGAAAACAGGCCAGCAAGCGGTACAACTCGCCGAAAGCAACTTTGAGGCTGCGACGGCCGCGGCCTCGAAGGCTGCCCGACGCACCATCGAGCAGGCGTCGGCTGGCGCGAAGCGGTAACGCCCGACGCGGGCGGCACGCCCGCGTCCGTGAGCAACGTCATGCAAAGGACGTCCGATCGACATCGGCTCCGCTGAATGATTCCCGGACGGACGTCGTCGCTCTCCTTATGAGTGCGGCGCGACACGCCTCCCCGACGTCGACGAATCGACAACACGATACGAGCCGCGCAAGCGGCCGGATTGAAGCCATGCCCGACGGTACGGGCCATTTTCGACGGCCTATTTCATCGCGTCGATGCGGCGCTCCGCGTCGACGCGAGCCTGTTCGATTGCCTGCTCTGGCGTTCCCGCAGGCGTCTCCGGGTTTTTCCAGTAGATGGGCGGTTTGGTCAGCGTGTATGCCCAGTCCCACCTGCCGTCCTTCTGTTGGGTCACGTAAACGCTGTAGTTGACCTCGTGGTACGAGTAATTGTGGCTGGCCATGAAGGTTTCTCTCGGAGTCTTTGAGAAATCCTAGCATGAAGGAACTATGTGTAAGCCGGCTCCCCGGCGCAGGTGAATCAGTGCTGCCCCGCGTTCAGGAACACCCAGAATTGTCGCGCCGGCGGCACCGGGGAGTGCGCGCAAATACGCCGCAGCAGTAACCGCAGGTGCAGTCCTCTTCGATGCGCGCATCGGGCGGCGACGCGTCGACGCGGAACTCTCTATCGTCGAACTTCGTGGCCGTCTCCGAAAGGGCGCGCTACTCGTCGTCGCGCTGGACCAGTTGCGGGCGTCCTGCCGGGTCTCGACCTATGTCCGCGAGCTTGTTCCGGTAGTCGCAGCCAAGACAAATGAAAAAAAATCCTTCCTCATCGATTTGGGGCTCGACCTCATCGACGGCGAACCGCGCATTGCAGTTTCGGCAAGTCCACATAGCTGTCTCCATCGCCGTGTTCGACGCTTCGCCGGATATCGAGGTTCGCAGAGGCGAGGCGGTAATTCATAACTTATGCTCTTTAAGCAACTTGCTGGCAAGAGCGAGCGCTGCATCTCGTGCCCGATCCTCACGCGCGAATTCCTGTTCAGTTTCGTGCGGATCGTCCGACTCAGGTTCAGCTCCCACTCGCCGCGGATGCACGATTCCCCGATAGTAGCCTGTCACAGTCTGCATCACGCGAACTCCCGTCACATGCGTGTGAGTTTCGTATATCTAACATTCCACAACAATGGGCGCGTATGCAAGCCGAAAGCGATTCGCGCGAGGGCACATCGAAGCGGATCTTCTGCACCGGGTAGTCGCAATACATGACCGAGCAACCGCCGATATTTGCCCAGTCCCGTTACCACTTCATCAACGTGACTGTGCCGGTCCGAGTAGCGTTTCATTCGTCGCGTTTCCCTTCGCAATGCTCAACAGTCAGCCGATGGTTTTCTATTCGCCGTCGCAGATCGTGCAGGATGCCACGCGCCATGGCGTGAAGGTGATTTGTAATTGCCGTTGAAAGTCAATTGCCATCTGAGCGCCGCGAGTGAATATCAACGTCCGTACGCACCGCCGCCTCGCAATGCGAACCTCAGGTAGCTCAAATACGGATCGCACGGAATAAACACGCGTGCTTGATCGTTCAATGCGCAATGACGACGAACCGCCGACGCGAAGGTCGAGGGGCAAGGATGCCATCCACGCCGCTCGCGGGTTGGTGCGCTCGTTCAGAACAGAAACGGGTCGACGCGCGTCGCCAATGGTTATGCCGCGCGGGGACTATAGGCAAATCATCCAAAGATCAGGAGGTGACATGCATAAGCTTGCAACTGTTTTCTCGCTTGCTGGAGCGGCCACGCTCGCACTTGCTGCGTGCGGCGGCAATTCAGACAACAATATGCCCACGCCGACCGCCGGTACATTCAAGTCGACCATTCTCGTGTCCGACGGCAGCGTCGCCGCGCCGCACGTCGACCCCAATCTGCAAAACGCCTGGGGCATTGCGTTCGGTCCGACCACCCCGGTCTGGGTATCGGATAACAATACACAGAAGTCGTCGCTGTATGACGGTAATGGCGTGGTGCAGTCGCTCGTCGTCACGCTACCGCCGGCCGCAAGCGGTCAACCCGCTAGTCCGACCGGTATCGTTTTCAACGGCACCACGGACTTCGCCGTCACGGCGAATGGCGCAACCGGCAACGCGGCATTCATTTTTGCCACCCTCGCCGGCACGATCGCGGCCTGGTCGCCCAAGGTGCTGCCGACGCAGGCTGTCACCGTTCACGATGACGGCGCGGGCGCAGCCGAATACACAGGCCTTGCGATTGCCAGCAACGCCGGCGCAAGCATGCTGTACGCCGCCGATTTCCATAACGGCAAAGTCGATATGTTCGACAAGACTTTCACGAAGGTCACGGTTGCCGGCGCCTTCAGCGACCCGAACGTACCTGCGGGTTTTAATCCGTTCGGCATCCAGGCCGTCGGCACTACGATTTATGTGGCGTATGCGAAGCTCGGGCCCGATGGTCACAGAGATCAAAGCGGTGCGGGCAACGGCGTGGTGGATGCGTTCGATACCGCCGGCCACCTGCTCAAGCGCATCGCCTCAAACGGGCCGCTCAATTCGCCGTGGGGGATCGCCATGGCGCCCGCCAATTTCGGCGCGTTCAGCAACGATCTGCTGATCGGCAACTTCGGCGACGGCACCATCAATGCGTTCGATCCTGCGACTGGCGACTCGAAAGGGCCGCTCACACAGGCCGATGGTTCGAAGGTGACGCAGCCAGGGCTCTGGGGCCTGGCGTTCGGCAACAACGCCGACAACCAGCCTTCCAACACGCTGTTTTTCGCGGCAGGTCCGACGGCGACGACGGGTGTCTATGGGCGCATCGATTCGTCGATGTAGCCGGCTGAAGGTCCAGGCGCTCGATGCGGGATCGTCAAGCATGGCGCCTGAGCAGGCGAGCGGTCCCATTCAAGCGCTCATAGTGGAAACGGGATCCAGCGCCGGCCGCGGTGCGACCGGCCGCATGGCCGTGCCGCGCCGCGCGCTTCAGACGATCGTCAGGCTCACGCGGCCACCATTCTTTCCCGCAGCAGGTTGCCGAAGTCGTCGGCGCTGAGCGGCTTGCCGAGCAGGAACCCCTGCATCTCATCGCACATCATCGTCTTGAGCATGTCGAGTTGCGATTCGGTTTCGACGCCCTCGGCCACCACGTCCATTTCCAGCGAGTGCGCGAGCGCGATGATCGCCGACACGATCGCGCTGCCTTCCGGGCCGTGCGCGTCGAGGCCGTTGGTGAAGAAGCGGTCGATCTTCAGTTGCTTGACGCGAAAACGCTGCAGATAGGCGAGGCTCGAATAGCCGGTGCCGAAGTCGTCGATCGCGATCTCGAAGCCGCTCGCCTGGAATTCGCGGATCATTTCGATGGTTTTGGGCGCGTCCTGCATGGCCACGGTTTCGGTGATCTCGAACATGATCTGCTCGCAGGCCACGCCTTCGGCCTCGACGATCTCGAGCATGCTCGCCACCAGGTTCGGCTGCAGCAACTGGCGCGGCGACAGGTTGATCGCCACTTTCATCGACGGCAGGCCTTGCGAGACCCATTGGCGAATCTGCCGGCAGGTTTCGCGCACGACCCAATAGCCGATCTGCACGATCTGCCCCGAGCGCTCGGCGATCGGAATGAACTCGAGCGGCGTCAACGTGCCGAGTTGCGGATGATGCAGACGGATCAGCGCTTCGGCGCCGGCCAGCGAGTTGCCGCTGCCATGAAACTTCGGCTGGAAGTGCAGCGAAAAATGACCGGCGGCGAGCGCGTCGTGCAACGCGTTCTGAATCTGCAGCGTGCGCGTGGCGGCTTCGTTCATGCTGCGTTCGAAGAAGCGATAGGTGCTGCGGCCCGCGCGCTTAGCCTCGTACATGGCGGCGTCGGCGTGCTTCAACAGCGTTTCGACGGTGTCGCCGTCGTGCGGATAGAGGGCGATGCCGATGCTCGGCATCACCTGCAGCGGTTGCGAGTCGGTCCACACGCCGAGGCGCATGCGCTCGAGCACGCCTTCAGCTAGCGCGCCGGCGTCTTCGCGCGAGCCGAGGTTTTCGGACAACACCACGAATTCGTCGCCGCCCAGCCGCGCCACGGTGTCGCTCGAGCGCACGCACAGCAGCAGGCGCTGCGCGAACGCGGTCAGGACCTGGTCGCCGGCCGAGTGGCCGAGCGAATCGTTGATGGTCTTGAAGCCGTCAAGGTCCATGAAGAGGATGGCGAACAGCGTGCGTTGCCGGCGCGCGCTGAGGATCGCGCGTTCGATGCGGTCGGTCAGCGTGCTGCGGTTCGGCAATCCGGTCAGCGTGTCGAGCGTGGCGAGCCGCACGATCTGGCCGTTCAGCTTCGACACCGCGCCGACCAGAAAGGCCGTGCGCGCATCGAAACGCGACAGCATCAGCGTGACGATCAGAATGGCAAAGGTAAGCAGGATCACCGAGGTCGCGAGCCACGTGGCGTTCACGCCTTTGGCCGCGCCGCAGACGGCGCCGAGCGGAAACTCCGCGGCGGCCATGGCGGCGTAATGCATGCCGGTGATCGCAACGCCCATCACCAGCGCCGCGGCCAGACGCTTGCGCACCACGTGGCGCGCGTCGTCGTTGCTGAGCGCGCGGGCCATCCACAGCGCGGCGGTCGACGCGCCGATCGCGATCGCGAGCGATGCCGCAAACCACGCCGGCCGATAGTGGATGCCCGGCGCCATCTGCATCGCTGCCATGCCGGTGTAGTGCATGCCGGCAATGCCGAAGCCCATCACCACGCCGCCCGCCAGCAGGCGGCCGGCGGTGAGCCGCACACGCGTCGTGACGTACAGGGCCAGATAGGAGGCGCCGATCGCGAGGCCGAGCGACGCGGCGGTCGTCGCGAAGTCGTAGCCGAGCGGAATCGGCAGCGAAAAGGCGAGCATCGCGATGAAGTGCATCGACCAGATGCCGACGCCGAGCGCCGCGGCGCCGCCCAGCCGCCAGACGTGCCGCAGCCGCGCCGATGCCAGCAGGAAAATGCGGCCGGTCAGATCGAGCGCCGTGTACGACGCGAGCGTCGCCACGACGAATGAGATGGTGACCAGCCAAAGGTTGTATGAGCTCTGCATGTTCAGTCCAACCGCCAGGAGGGAAGCGGCTGAACATGTTATCGACAGTTCGGGGCTTTTATTTAATTGATTTTCAATATGTTAGCCATTGGCGTCGGCCGTCTCGCCGGCGCGCGCCGTTTGTGCGAGGGCGAAGCCTTCGTCGAGCCAGCCGGTGATGCCGCCGCTCATCAGCTTGACGGGCCGCCCCAACTCGGCGAGACGCAGTGCGCCGCGCGCGGCGCCGTTGCAATGCGGACCCGCGCAGTACGTGACGAAGAGCGTCTCCCGCGGATAGCCGGCGAGCTTCGACGCCACGATCTTGCCGTGCGGCAGATTGAGCGCGCCCGGCACGTGACCCTGCACGAACAGCGCAGGGCCGCGCACGTCGAGCAGCACGAAGCCGGGCGCGCCGCTCGCGAGCGCTTCGTGGACGTCGGCGCAATCGGTTTCGAACCGCAGCGAGGCCAGGAAATGGGCTTGCGCGGCGGGGCTGTCGGCGGCGGGAATGGCGGTAACGGCGTTCAAGGTCGGCATGGTGAAGTGAGGTTCCGGTGGGAGCGGTGGGTGGGTAGTTGTCTGGCGATCGCGATTCGGACGCCTTCATTGTGGCGTTGCGCGCCACGCGGGATAAGTGGCGGAATCGTCAATCTCCGGTAACATCACGCCATGCACAATCATCTCGTCGTCGCGCTCGCCTACGACCGGCTCTGCACCTTCGAATTCGGCTGCGTGACCGAACTGTTCGCGCTCGAGCGTCCTGAGCTCGGCGTGGACTGGTATCGCTTCGCGGTCTGCGCAAGCGAGCCGGGCCCGATCCGGGCGGCGGGCGGCATCACGCTTGCCGCGCCTTATACGCTCAAGTTGCTGGAGCGCGCCGACACCATCGTCATTCCCGGCTGGCGCGATGCCGACGAAGTGCCGCCCGAACCGCTCCTGAAGAAAATCCGCGCCGCCTACGCGCGAGGCGCGCGCCTCTGTTCGATCTGCTCGGGCGTGTTCGTGCTCGCGGCGGCGGGCGTGCTCGACGGCAAGACCGTCACGACGCACTGGCGCTATGCCGAAAAATTGCAGCAGCGCTATCCGCAATTGCGCGTGCAGCCGGACGCGCTCTATGTCGACGAAGGGCAGATCATCACCTCGGCAGGTTCGGCGGCCGGGCTCGACATGCTGCTGCATGTGGTGCGGCGCGATCACGGCAGCGCGGTGGCAAACCGGGTCGCGCAGCGGCTCGTGGTGCCACCGCATCGCGAGGGCGGCCAGGCGCAGTTCGTGCCGCGTCCCATGCCGCAGGACGACAGCGGTCGTCTGTCCAAACTGATGGACTGGGTGCGCAGTCATCCCGCTTTGCCGCACACGTTGCGCTCGCTCGCCGAGCGGGCGGCGATGAGCCCGCGCACACTGCAGCGGCAGTTTCACGATGCCACCGGCATGGCGCCTTATGAGTGGCTCGTGCGCGAGCGCGTGGCCATCGCGCGCGAGCTGCTCGAAGCGCAGGCGCCGCTGTCGATGGCGCGCGTCGCGGAACTGGCGGGATTCGGTTCCGAAGAATCATTGCGGCGGCATTTCCGGCGCATCGCATTGACGAGTCCGGGTGCGTATCGCAAGAAGTTCGGCGCGCGGGAAACGGCATAGACGCGCGCCCGTGTGGTGAGCAACACCCGCACCGAGAAAAACGCTAACCATGCAAACTAGTCTCGATCACCCGCCGCTCGGTTCATCGTGTCCTTCGCGTTGCTGTGGCTGCCGGCGCGGATCGGCGCGGCGCTTCTGCGGCGCTTCAGAAAAATCGAGGACGACGCGATGTGGTCTACTGTGAAGCAGTCGGCCGCCGCGCAGCCCACGCCGGTGGTCGCGCTCGCCGTCGCGGGAATGAACGATGTGCTCGACACGCAGGGCTATACGCAAGCCACGTGGTGGAACCGCATTCCTTATGCGGCGTGGGCGCTCATGATCGCCGACATCGACAGTGCGCGCGGTGGCGTGATTCGCGTGAAGCCGCTCGATCTGCATGCGCTTGCGGAGTCCATGCGCCCGCATTGAACGATGGTCGAGGCTCGCGCTGAGCCTCACATGCAAAGGAAACTCATGCTCGATATCGCCAGGACGATCGCCAGTTTCAACGCCGGTCGAGATCCCGAACGGCTCGCGATGAAATACAAGGCCATGCGCACTTCACCGTTCGTGTTTTTGCGCGGCACATGTCACCTGTTTTACGAACGCCTGCCGCGCGACAAGGTGTTCGACGGCGCGCCGCCGGTGTGGATCTGCGGCGACATGCATCTGGAAAATTTCGGCAGCTACAAGGCCGACAATCGCCTCGTCTACTTCGACAACAACGACTTAAGCTGGGCCAGGTGTGTCAATTTAACGGTTTAATTAACTATATTTTTAAAAAATTTCAGCTTGCCTGCTGGCAAGCTGAGCGCGTAAGTGTTTTTTAACAACACTTTTGCAGCAGTTGCAGAAAACTAACGGTGTGCAAGCCCTGAACTGATGTTGCACTTGATTCTTATGATTGAATTGCTGTTGGCGCCCATGAGCGAAGATGATATCTTCGCAGAAGGGCCGAGACCTGAAGGCCTTCCGCTCGAGAGGAGAAGCCTTGGACGAGGCAAAGGTGCGCGATAGTATCGTTCCAGTCGCGAAGTACAAGATAGATAACCCGTTGCGCTTTTCCTAATCGAGCTAGCTGAAGCGGACACCAAACATACGAGAACCGTATGAATGTGTTCGCTGATGCTCGTCGTTTTCTCCCTTTCCCGGTCAGTCTTCAGAGGTCTCTGGGCCTAGATTTGCCCAAGGGACGGTGTTTCGACAGCCTCGAAAGGCATGCCGAGTACCAGCAGCGAGCATCTGTGTCGCCGCCCGTCGGAGCGGCGCGATGAAGCTCCTCTTCCACAGCGATGGGGTGCCCGGCTTTGTGCCAACTGGTTACGCACTACCGCAACTGATTGACTCCAACGGTCGGTTGTTGCTTCCAGTGTTCTTCTATGTCCTCCATCAAATCGCAACCAACGCATGGACCTCTGACGCTTCCGCAAGGACAATCTGCCAGCGCCTGCTGGATATCTTTGCCTACTTCGAAGATAACCATATCCCCTTTGAGAGCATCACCGTCGAGAAGCTAACTGAGTATCGTGAATTTAAGCTGAAACACGGAATCGAAGGGAAGATATGTACCCAGTTGACTGTCAATCAGGCTATAGACGCGTTCAAGTCGCTCTGGAAATGGTGCGTCAGAAATGGTCGCGTTGTCGACACATCGCCAGTATCGATTTCGAACTATCGTGTAAAAACTCGTGGGCTTCCGGCGTTCGGCAATGTCTCGTTACCTCTTGGCGAAGACATCGCAAAGCACCTGAATGTTCTTAGGGGTCCAGAGGAAAGAATCGCGACCGGATTATTTTTTGGTGCTGGGCTCAGAAGGGCTGAGGTCGTCGGTCTTCCTGCTGACATCATCCTTCCAATTGAAAAGTTGGAGATGCGATGCGGTGCGGTACGGCTATTTCTCGATGGCCACCATGCTCCGACCAAAGGTTCGAGGGAACGCTTCGTCGAGATTCCTGAGCGCCTCTATGGAGAGATGACTCACTATCTGATGAGTAATCGTCGCGCCAGTCGTGTGGAGCGTGCGAACGTACAACCAAAAAGCCTCCTCGTTTCCAAGTACGGTTGCGAATACAAGCCCGGTTGGGCCAATGATTTTTTCACTCGGGCAAACCAGCTGACGGGTTTTTCGTTGTACCCGCACCTGCTGCGGCACTGGTACTCCACGCGATTCCTCGAGTACGAAACTCCAGACCGCTTCGGTTGTAACGAAGACGCAGCCTTGAACGCGCTTCAAGGCCTTCTCGGTCATGGGCATCCGGATACGACCCGCGTGTATACGCACTTGGCAGTAGTCGAATCTTCGGAAAAGGTAAAAAAGATATCCAGATATCAGGAAAATCTGAACCGCATCATTGACGAGGGAGTATCAGAGTGAGAAAGAGTCGCGCTCGGAAAAACTCCATCTCGGAAAACGTGCAATCTGGTCTCGACGAGCCAGATTGGCCAAGGTGGAAAAACATCGAATCGAATGGGCAGAGCAACACCCTCGATTTCAGTAAAGGGATTCCGTCGGAGCTATACCCATTGGCAAAGGACTTCAGTCGTACATTGTACCGACTCCGACTTGAAATTCGGCCGTATTACATCGTCATGCTTCACAACGTCGCTATGGCGTATCTTAGATTCATCGCTGCGACTCATCAGGCTGAACGGCCGGCGTCAATCGCCGATATATCTGTGACACATCTTGACAGACTAAGAGAGCATTTGAATCAGCCAAAAAGAAATAGAGTAATCCTAATAAATGCAGCTGGTAGAACTGTTTCTAGATTCCCTGCTGATTTGAAAAGGATAGTGAGCGACGCCTGGAGATTAGGGGTTGCTACTGGTGCAGTCAGACCGAATCTAGGGGGACCAAAGCCCGGTGAGCAAAAGTCAAAAGGAGCGAAGGAAAAGAGGTTGTACTCCCGTCGGGAGTTCCGCGAGATAGTTCGTTTTCTGATAAGGAGAAGGCAGGTGCCTCGTGGCACCACACCAGACGAGGAACGAGCCTATCTCGCAGCCTGTTCACTAGTTCTTGGGGCGTTCATTCCAATCAACCTTTCAGGCGCGTTTATGCTTGAGAGCTATTCGTTGAGAAAAGGAGAGACAGACCAGGCTCTCGATGTAATTGTGGTCAGGAAAAATAGGCCACGCGAGTCGGCTAACAGATTGCCAGAGCCGAAGGAAAATCTTGAAGATGGGCTATTCAACGAGCACCAAGTAAAAAGCGCGCAGAGGCACGTCCGCAAGATATTCGAAGAAAATACCATATTTAACGAATCGATAAGTTCGCAGGAGAGAGCAGGTCTCTTCTGTTGCTTCTATCCTAAAAGTCGAAAATTGCACCGCGGCGCCTACGACCGTCTCAATCAACATTCTTATAGCCACGGGGTGAGAATTCTCCATTCCGAATTCTCAGTAACTGGAGACGACGGGCGGCCGCTTCGGATTTCCATGAAGAGGCTACGCGACAGCTTCGAGAACGGGCTGGGCAAAGACGTCCCTATGGGCGATAAGGCAAAAATACTGAATCACAAGGATAAGAATCTTACTGGAACAGTATATGAAGCTGTTACAGATGAAGACCATCTACGCTTCCATCATGGCCTTAAAGCGATACCGATTGCTGTGCGGAATGACCTTGAGGGAGCGAGTGTTTGGGCGAGAGAGAGTGGCTTGTCGAGGGAGGTGATAGAGAGGCTGATTAGCGGAATCTTGGCTACGCGAGCGGCATCATGCACCGACCCTGTGAACGGGGAACTCGCTCCAAAGAACGGTCATGATTGCCCCAACACATTGGCCTGCTTTCACTGCCACAACCTCGCGGTTGTTGTTGACGACCTCTATCGATTGGCAAGCCTAGAGAGACGCATCAATCTCGACTTGGAGTCGGGGCGTTTGCAAGGCGAGTCTCGAAATAAATTCCTTTTCATTTTGAACGTTATCAAGGATGAGATATTTTCGAAGTTTGAGAAACGCCATATCGAAAGCGCAAGGCGAAGAGCGGCAAAAGAGCTTCATGTGCTTTGGCGCAGACCGTTGGAGGATGCATCTCTATGAAGAATTCGGGAACAAAAATTCAAGTACTCCGTGATGACGCTGGGGAGCTTCCATTTCCGTTCACTATCGGAGCTCCTCGATGGGTAACAACACAGGAGATTCGGGACAAGCATCAACTTCGGGACGGGACCTCATTCGACTTCGGCATCTGCTTCGCGGACGGGAGCCGTTTTACGGACCTGCGGTATCGGCAAATGCTACTGGTAACTCAGAAATACTTGCGAGAGTTGTGGCGGGGAAGTGGTAAGTCATCAACCTACCAGAAGTGGAATCGTTTGAGTCAATTCGTCAGATTCCTCGTGGATGTTAGGAAGGTCACTTGCTTTAGCGCAGCGTGGGGCATTGATGAATATGTCGCGTTTCGCAAGAAGGCAGGAAAGCTACCGCCGGGAGGGAGAAAACGTAAGGGCGAGGCTAGGCCAATGAAAGAAGCCACGTTGAACGACTATCTGAAATTAGTGAAGGGTCTTTGGCGGTTTAGTCACCGGATGCCATTTGGCCTTCGGATAGAGCCATGGGTAGGTCGTTCCACTGCTCAGGTTGCGCATTTGAAAACACACGGTGCTCGTAACCAGGTGCTCCCCTACACATTGGATGAGTTTGCAGGTTTCATCCGTATTGCGCTTACAGACATAGAGAAGGTAGATGAAGTCTGCACGTTGTTTCGTTCCCGCACTAGGTGGGACGTACGTCTGGCTGCGGCCGCTCGCCTGCGTACAGCCGCGTCCGTCATTATGTTTGCATTGGAGGGAATGCGGCCCGAAGAGATTTATCGACTTCCATACGATTGCTTGAGGAAGGGAACGCTAACCACCGAGGACGGGGTTGTTGACGTAGTCTGGCTTTGCGGTCGGATTTACAAAGACAAGCCGCCAGGTGGAGTTGCGCATCGGTGGCTTGCAGCAGATGAGGTAGTAAAGGCAGTTTTGGCCCTCAAGAAGCTTTGGCGAACCTTGGAAAATGCGCTACAAAAGCCTACAGAGGAGGGCGGCATCCCTGAGAAGACGGCGCCCGCTATCGAGAGTGCGCGCGGATTCTTGTTCCCAAAGCTACGTCTGGCGGCGGGGAATACGGGGCTTGCAACCAAGACTGGTCTAGCTGCTCTCAAACTCTATGCTTCTTCGTCGGAGTTCACCGAAGCCAATATCCGACCCTCTGCCGTCACTCACAAGCGGTTCAGGCCGACCTTGGCGCGCGCATTTGCGAGGCTCAAGCTTGGAGATGTCCGCTACTTCATGAGTCACTTTGGTCATGAGCAGTGGAAGACAACAGAAGGCTACTTCCTGACGTTTGCGGACGATGAATTGCAGGGGGACGTTGATAGACAAGTGAAGAGCGAGGGGCAGGCCATTATCGACACCATCCTGTCGTCGCCGGTACCTTTGCTTGGTGGCAGGGGGGAGCAACTCGAGGTGCACCGGAGGAGCTATCCGGTTATGACCTTTAAGGACCGGAAGGACCTCGTGCGCACTATGGAGCGGGGATACAAAATCAGACTTGGGCCACAGGCGCTATGTATGGTCGAAAAGAATGGCGAATTCTGCCCGCCCGATTGCCTCTACGAAGAGGAGCGCTGCCTGCATTGTCACAAGGGTGTGGTCGGGTACGGGCATGTTGAGGTGTGGCAGGACATGTATGCTCGCGGCACTGCATTTCTCGACGAAGTGCCGCCGGAGAGCCCCGCGGCCACGGTCACGCGCGCGAATCTGAGAGAAATCAAAACTACGATTCTGACGTTAGGTGGAGAGGTGGCAAGATGAGTAGAGACCGTTCGCGAACAGCAGTTGAATCTTACCTTCTTGAGCTTCTGCTAAAAGCCGGAAGTGGAACACTAGACGGTCGATTGTTGTCTGCAAAGTCCTTCGCTGAACAGGCGGGCTTGTCCCGGCAAGCCCTCTACAAGGGACACGCAGACGTGGTCGCTGCGCTGAAATTTATGTCGCGAATTGCGCGCTCAACTGCACCTGATTCTCCGCAGACAGAGCAGCTGGTGAGAGCGAAGGAGGAGGTGGAGGCGTTGCAGCGGCAGTTGGATGGCGCGACCAAACAGAATTCAGAACTTGGTGTGCAGATTTACGAGCTTCAGGAGCAGTTGAAGCGCCGAGGACTCACGCCGGTCCCTCGCACCCAGAGCTGGTGATTAACACCGCCGCGGTTCTTCATCTTCGCCACGGTGGTGCTTGATTGGTTTTGGAAAAGGAGAGAAACATGTGTGACGACAAGGGCCCAATCATAGTCAACTCTGCCCGTGACCGCCGCACTCTCGAGTATCTCGTGGAGAAGTGCGGGATTGAAGCGGTGGAGCAAGCCTGTGCCCAAGTGGCTGGTCAGCGCCGCCTATACGTATCCAACATCGCGAAGGTGCTCGGGGTGGAAATTCCGGACGAAGTCGTCATCACACCCCGAGCGGAAGCGCTTGTGCATCTGGAGAGATTGAAGAAGCTACTAAGGAAGTCGTGAGCGCGGTCAACTGCTCTCGATGCGAGATTGACTTTCAGCCATGCGAGAGCAGCAATAACAACAGGGAACCTGTCTTAGCGGGACCGCCTACTGAAGAGCGCGCTACCGCTTAACATCAAGGCGCCGTACGTCCTTGGCGTCACTTGATGTCGGGCAGATGGTGATGGCTGCGCAGCGGCCGGCTTTTCCCGATAAAACTGGCGCCCTACAGGGGGTATGAACTCTCCCGAACAAAACCCCGCCCATTCATACCTTGACGCCTTCGAGCTCGCGGACGAGCTCGGTATATCACTTCAAACTGTTATCAATCGAGCGAGGTATCGGCCTTGGCTGTTACCTCCGCGCGCGACCCTGTACGACCAGCAACTGCTGCGTTGGCGACAGGACGTCGTCGAAACGTGGTTAGTCACACGCTTCTGACCGCGAAAGGTGCAGCCTTGCTCTAGCAAAATCTCACGCTCGCTTCTCCGTACGGGTTCGACAGTCGTAGCGCGGGTGATTTTTGCCAAGTCTGCGTCGCCGTACAGGTAGCATGAATGTTCGCGACCCGCTGCCGCCGGCTAAGCTCGACGTCCCAGGACGTTGCTGACATGCTCGGCGTCTCCCCGCGCATATTTACTCTGCGCGCAAATCATCGCCCCTCGCTGCTACTACCACGGGCCGAACTTCGCGACCGCGAGCTTCTTCGTTGGCGACAGGACGTCGCCGCTAGGTGGATTTTGGCGAACCCGACCTCGACGAATTAGAACAGCTCAGTCGGTTTGACGCCAAACGCTGCGGCAAGCCTTTCGAGCGTCGATAACTGTAGCGCCGCAACTTTCCCGCTCGATGCCTCGATTTGCGAGATGCGGTTGCGGTCCATGCCGGTGCGGTTGCCGAGGTCTTTTTGAGTTATCCCTTCAGCCTGGCGAAGTTGCCGTACTTTCTCTCCTACCGTCTCACTTGAGACAGGCGTGCCGGGTTGCACGCGGATGATATCTTTGTCACTCGGAGTGTCTAAGAGGACGCGAACATCAATATCTAGTCCTCGCGCTAGAGCGTCGGCACGCTCCAAGGTCATTCGTGACGAAGTGCGCTCGTAGCGGCTGATTACAGTTCTATCCGAGCCCAGCCGATTTCCGAGCTCCTCTTGAGAACACCCAAGGCTCACCCGGTAGCGCCTCAAATTTTGGACGAAGCGCTCCTGAAGCGACATCAGTCCGTCCCTAAAAAATAAAAATCCTATTTTCCTGTCTACAAGTCCGATGTCTACAGCGGGGGCATTGTAGACATGGACGTTGTAGGCGTCGGTCTTGTAGACGTTTACATATACAACGCAAACGCCTACACTTGCGCTCATCTGAAACGATTTGAGCGGCAGAAAAGCCGTGGGCGCTCGAGCGAGGAAGACTTTTTAGATGGTCACCGCTAACGCACGCGACCTGATGTCAGTAGCCGAACTGGCAAAGTTGCTTTTCGTGTCAAAAACTTATGTGCGCAAGAAGCTGTTGCGGAAACACACTTTGCGGCCAGTAGCAGTGCGCCGCGGTCGTAAGTTCGTGCTTCGGGCAAAAGCAGAAGCTTACCGACGCAAGCGGCAGAGAATTGCACGCAGGGCGCTCCGCGAGCTAGCGGGTTTATCTCAGGAATGTGAACTTTACGGCAACACAAAGATGGACAGATGAGGGATGTTTTGACGCCACCGCCCGTTGTGCCCCCACCGGCGGAAACTGGTGGATTCGTCCTGTACTTGGACTTTGACGGGGTGTTGCACCCAGAGAATGTCTATATGCGTCCAGGCAGGGGGCCGTACATTGAGTCACCCAGAGGGCATAAGTTGTTTGAGAATGTAGGACTGCTTGAAAAAGCCCTGTTGCCATATCCAGACCTAAGAATTGTCCTTTCGACGTCGTGGGTTCGCGTGTACAAAAGCGTCGCACGAGTGGCACGCAAGTTGCCGCCAGAACTGCGTGCCCGAGTGGTAGGGGCGACCTATCACGGAGCGATGGATGCGGAGCTGTTTCGGCAAGCGCCGCGTGGCATGCAAATATGGGCGGACGTTTTGCGGCGTAAGCCGAATGATTGGTTGGCTGTTGACGACGACTATCTCCATTGGCCGACGTGGTGTCGCGACAAGCTAGTGCGAACACATGAGGTCCTCGGGATTAGCACGCCAGTGGTGCTAGCGGAACTGCGAGCGAAATTGGCGGCAATGTATCAGCAGGAGTAGTGATGGCAGTTTATGCGGTTGACAGCACAGCATTCCGGGACAATGAAGGCATAGTGATTGGAATCTACACCGGTCGTTTTGGCTTCAACCTGCAGTGGTCTCAGGTTCTGCACGGCCGTTGCATACAGCACGGCGGCGCTGCAGACATCTGGGTTGACGCCTATCACGCTCTGTACCGGTACGAAAGCGCTCAGCTCGTGTTAGACGACAATCCGGTGACTCGACCTGAGCAGATAGCACCAACAAAGCGCACCCGCGTGACGAATGTGACCTGCTTCGTCGAGCGGGAATATGGGCGCGTGCAAGATGCGGCTGCGCGCTTCACCGTGTCGGTCGACTCAGTGGGCCGGGTGCGGGGCGAAGCTGTGGCCACTGGCCAGTCAACAGTAAATATCACGCGGATGCGCGTCGACCCATCGCACTCGGCAACCGAAATCGGCCTCGCAGTGCTGCTCCACTTGGCAAGCAGAGAGCACCACCCTGCGGTCGCGGACCTCATGCAGCGTATACGCCGAGGAGACAAGCAATAAAGCTTTGTTTGGCATCGTCTGAATTGGGCTCGCACGTTGAAGTCTGACGCGCGATTGTTGATGTAGGTGAGGTCTGCCTGTCTGCAATAAACGCGTTGACGCCGGAGGGCAGTGTTGTAGAGCAATAAACTAATGAACCACCAACGCTCATCGACAATTTCGTCCGTGTCTCGTCGCAGGGCCGCATCGCTAAACTGACGCTAAAAAGGATTAAGCACTTATGAAGGTTGCCGAACTGATTGCGCTTCTACGCAACGCCGACCCAGGGGCCTCGGTTATGTTTGTGCCCCTTGGCGAGAGCGAAGAGGATGCCCAGGAGGTCAAGCTGATTTCACCGAGTCCCGTTCAATGGACTCGTGAAAGCGGAATGGATAAGGGCCGACCATACGAGTTCCTTTACCCCGGCGAGCCGCATCGCGACCTACGCACCGACTGCGAACAGGTCACCTACGAAAACGTGTCGGTCATGTTGCTTGCACCAGTCGAAGCGACCCCGCGCTAAGTGCCAGTATCTCCACCATTGCTGACCATAGCGCACTAACGGTCAACGATATGGGGTGAAAGAGAGAACTCGCCATGAAACTCGAAGACCGAGTTGCTCGCTCCATCGCCCGACGGAAATCCGTGGTGATTCTCCGCTCGGAGTTGTCCAACCTTGGAAGTCCGGCTCAACTCAGCCTGGTCTTATCCAATCTGGTCAAGGCGCAAAGACTAGTGCGAGTAGGCGTAGGAATTTACGCAAAAACGCGACTAAACAAGTTTACGCATGAGCTTGCGCCGGCCGCCACGTTTGAGGAAATAGCGGCGGAAGCTTTCCGCAAGTTAGGAATTGATGTCACTCATGGCAAGCTCGCCCGCGAGTACAACGCAGGAAAAACCAACCAAGTGCCAATGCTAGCAGTAGTAGATACCGGGCACCGGCGTATCACGCGGCGGATTTCTCTCGGCAGCAGGTTTATCAGCTACGAGCGAAACGGCAAACGCAGGCCCAAGGAGCAACGACCGTGAAAGTACGAGACATGCTGTGTCGCTTGCGAAACGCTGACCCCGATGCGGTCGTGCTCTGGCGACCACCTTGGGCTGATGCGAGCGACGCAGAAGAAACCTGCGAAGTGGTGCTCGTTCACGAGGCGTGGACGTGCGAACGTCACCGCGCGACTGACGGCAGCACTTCCGATGCCCATCATCCATCTGGCCACGGCTTGTCGCTCGGTTGGGACCAGGCGACGGACAAACAATCGACGGTACACGTGGTCATATTGTCTCCAACACCGGGAGCTGTAGATGGCTAGAACCGGCCGGAACATTGCGATGCGCAACATTGACGCAGAGTTCGACCTCCCCCAATTCGAAGCGTCAGCGCTTGTGCGCAAAATCGCCGCGAACCGATTCCGGCTACCGACAGCGGACCGCGCTAAGTTCCAAAAGCTCCCCGATGAGGTGATTGCTCGCATAGAAGACATTGTTTTCGAGGCGTACCTTGAGGCCGGTGAAGACGTTGGCGGTGAAATTCTGCGGGACCACTATTGGCAACAAGCCTTGGCCGCTCGGCGCGAAATGATTGCAAACGGGGAACTGCTGACATCGACTGAATTCAAAAAACGCATCGGCCTAAGCGAGAAGCGACTGGCGCGGTTGGTTGCAGAAGGGAGTGTCTTTACCGTCGACGTCGATGAGACTGCATACTTCCCCGCGTTGTTGGCCGACCCGTTGCTGAATCGCAAGCGGTTGCAGACAATTTGCCGAATTATCTTTCCTGCTGAACCGATGAGTCGACTTGATTTTCTGACGTCGCGGCGAGGCAGCTTGGGTAACCGCCGTCCGCTCGACATGCTCGATAGCGACGATAATTTCAAATCGCTGAGTCGTCTAGCTGAGGCTTGGGCCGCGGAGTGGTCGCGCACCGCCGTTAAGATGTATGAGGGTGAGCACCAAAGTGCGCCAGGCGATGTTGAACCTCTGTACACAGCGATAGTAGAAATCGACCCTCGGAGAGCACTGTGGGAACGCGCATCGGAGGCGCTTCACGTCCACGGATACCAGTGGCCACTTGGGCCGTACCCCGACGTTCGGCAATTTACGCTTTTTGTTGAGCTACAACCAGCTGGAGATGCTACGCCGACACCGGAAGCCTGCGTGCAAATCGTTGTCGACGGCGATTACATCCAAGTCCGCATCGTCGCTGCCCCGGGCGCTGTGCTGCATTCATCAACGGTGCCTGGTAGCAAGGACAAGAGATTTATCGAAGTTGCAAAACGTGCCATCGCTCACCTCCTCGCGATGAGCGCGGGCCGCTAAGGAGCGGTGTCAAATGATAAGTCGCATACGGCCAATTGCAACCAAGGTACTCGTGGAAGAGGATAGCTTGAGTGTCCTCCTAAAGCGCGGGGGCTCGCTGCACCTCCCATTGCGATTGTTTCCAAGATTGTTGACGGCAAGCCCTGAGCAACGTAGCGACGTTCGCATCTCCGCGTCTGGCGCGGGCTTGCACTGGGACCAACTCGACGAAAACCTCAGCGTTACGGAATTGATGCAGGAAGCTGAGCGTCGTCATCGCGACGAACGGCTTAGCTCACAGGTGCCTGCCGATTTTCCGTGGGACCCAACGCCTGCACTGCTATCAGGCTCGCAGCCAAAACTTGCGGGAAGGTGGCTAGACGGCAGATTTGTTGTTGGCCTGACTGCGGAAGAACGATGGGTCCGTTGGGATATGTGCGAAGACTTGGCCCAGCAACTGGTGCCAAAAACCCTTAAAGACGCAGCGAAATACCCCGAGCATTCGCACGACGTAACGCTGCGGCGCATCAGGAGGGCGATTGCAAACAAACGGTGGACAGAGCGCGTGGAGACCGATTGGCTTATGCAACGGCTGCGAGCCCTGCTTGGCTGGTAACAGGCAACTGCGCGAAGGCTTGCCGATTATTACCGGCCGGTGAATATGTTTTGGTGTCGGGCGGCAACAGGACGTCTAAACGCGCGCGTACTACCAGTTCCTACCTGACGTGTAGACAGCAGCACTTGACTCGACAGGCAGTGTCAGTTCATTTCGTCATTCTCGACTTGATAGCTGCCTTTCTGGAGCGAGGCGCAGGCTTGAGGTTCGACTCGTCCCAGAGAAACATTCCCTTGGTCGGGAGTGGGCGACATCTCAGCTGGCGTTGTCTGACCGGTCGAGTACCGGCAATACACCTGACGACATCGTCGCTCACGTCGAGCAACTTGCCCGTTGCGACGTGTCTAGAAGCTATCTCGAAGATGGCAGCGTGTTCATCGTCGAGGTCGATGAAGCTTTAGACATTCCTGCTCTGCTTGCAGAACCGGCACACCATCGAAAGCGCCTGTAGGCAATATGTCGAATCATCGTCGCGGCGCCGACGGACTCCCGGCTGGGTTTTTTAACCTCGCAACGTGGAAGTCTTGAGCGCAGCCCGCTTGACATGCTCGAGCGCGACGATGATTTCAAATCGCTGAGTCGCCGACTATTCGAGTCGCCTTCTGGTTTTCTCGCTGTACACTTAGCATCAAGGCTTTCACGAAGAACTGGAGTGGCGCCTCACCTACATGAGACACCGGGATACCGCTGGCCTGCTGACTGACATGCTCGGCTATCACATCGGACCACGGGACGTCGAGCCGAAGCTTAAGGTCAAAATCAGACCTTTGAAGGGAGCGACGGACTCCTCCACGCTCGTCGATAGGCTCGTTCACAGCATTTCGCTCAACCTGACCGTCCGTATAAGTTCAGTGAGGTCGGCAAGGTTACGCAATCAGCATTTGGACATGGCCCAGTTGTTTCTCGGCTGACCAATTGAACCTTCTTGCTGCTTCAGGCACTTCTAGGGCAACCGTTTCATTGCTCGCCACGATGGCAGCAACAGGGTTCAGGTCGTTGAGCAGTGCCATCGTGTAGGAGTATTCGTTCGGAGATGGCGCGCGGCACGTCTGTGCCGTACATGCCTCATCGGCTGAACGAAATCCGCGAGCCCTGTGCACGTGGCACCGTCCTGAAAAGCGGTCGCAGCATCGCAACTACCGACCTTTGCGAGACGGATGACACGTCCCATCGTTTGAAATAATGGCCGGTTCCAGCCTTGCGACCTTCTCGAGGGATAGGTCGCAAACCAATCGAGCAGTTGAATCGCGCCTAAGAGTTGCCGACCTTCATGCTGGAGCAATCAGTGGCCGCGCGCAGGGTCGGGGTAACACCCGACAGCATGTACTTGCCTGATGGGAGAAACCTGCTACAACTTAAAGAGCTAGGTTGGGTTCAAGCCATGGTGCCGGTCTGTTGAAAAGACGTGGGGTGCGACAGGGAGAAAACATGCAACCGGTACACGTCTTTCCCTTCACACTGTTCATATATGCATGGCTGCTGAACTTCGCTTTCTGGTGCCTTCCCTGGTGTGGGAGGTTTATTTCTCACGCATGCAAGTTAATGACCAGCAGCTACAGCCAAACCTGGGTTAACACGGCAATCTCGAACGAGAAGACAGCTAAACGGGTGGTTTCGGAGGAAGACAACAAGCATCTTAGGGAGCTTGTTGGACAGGCTTTGGCGCCGACTGAGCATTCTATGGGGAGAGTGGTGGCCTTGATAGAAGAGACACTATACCTGTACTCGGCTTTCGCCCAAATCGAATCGATTTTTTCCGGAGTCCTTCTGTTTAAGGCCTTTCATACGTGGATTTCAAGCTATCGACTCCACGTCGTCCCGTCCACTTCGGTTGCTTCCACGTATTCGCTCCACGTGAGAAAGCTATATGCTCGATTCGCCGACTCCCGCTCCTATATGCTGGTCAAATTTTACGAGTACGCGATAGGGAACTTCATCTCTTTAGGGAGTGCGCTCTTCTTCTATTTGCTTGTAATCAAGGTTGCGTACCATTGCCCTCAGCTCGGTAACTGGACCAACTACTGGTACGGGTTCGAAATGAGCAAACTTTGTATGCTTGACCCGGGCAGAAACCTGCCGTGACAAGAGAACTCTTTCCTCGCTTTAATGACCGCCGCCTGTTGCAACGCTTGATTGATTGGCCGAGGGTGTGATGGCAACTGCGCAGGCTCAGCCTCCGAGAGAGTGTCTATTAGTTGACGCTGCACTGGGATGGACTCAAGAGCTTAATGTTCATTGTCCAGACGGAGTAAGTACTACCCTTCTGGCTTTTGTTCGTGTTCGCGATTTCCAGGGAGCAGACGTCGCGGGCCTTGCCGCTGCGAACTTCAAGATAACTCGCCTTGGTGCATGGTCAGACAACGCAGCGGGCCAAGAACTTCCGATTGACGACTGCTGCGCAAATTCAGATTTCGCCTACGGCCCGGAACGTATCTACATTCTTAACCTCGGTACTCCCGCGATTGACAGTGGACCTCGGGAGTGTGCCTTGCTGATATCGGTCATCCAGAAAGGGAACCTCCCAGACGACTTTGTTTCAGGATTTAGGCTCGTCTCAGTTGTGCTGAGCCCAACAGAACCGGGCCCGTGAGCTGGAGCATTGGCGACCGGGCTGAGCACAGCGTGTCAGTTGGCCGACGTTGGAGGCCCTGAGGGTGCGTAGTCCCCCAAGATGCCGACGGACTGTTCGAATGTAGCTCGGGCTACGCCCGGTGCGATGGCGGTCCGGCGGAGGTACAGGAGTTCGGGCCGTAGGGGGCAGCGTCCGGAGGATGCCCGTCTTCATTGCTGAAACGACGCCATCGCGATTCTTGCTCGTTCCTCAGGACTTCCCGTCTTATAGTACTTTTCTGACCATGCGCGGTCCGGCGTGAGAATCAGGCGCGGTTTGAGGCGTTCCGGATGCTTTTTGTCGTCAATGTAGATTGCCCTTGCGCGGTAGTGCTCGTACAAGCGCATGAACTCGGCCACGTATGTCCGAGCCAGAGCCCCGTCCTTAATCTCAAGCAGGTTCTCGTCGTTGTTGTGCTCAGAGTTTTCGCTCATGTTGGCTGAGCCCGAGTAAATGATGGGACTCTCACTCTCGCCGTCGATGATAACGAACTTGTGATGGATAATAACTGGAGCGTAGTCGGGACCAGTCTCACCCGGAAAATTTCGATACTCAGGCTCAAACCCTGCTGGCACAGTTTTCGAGGAGAAATATTGCGCCTCTATAACATCTCTCTCCTCCTGACTGCGATGATACAGCTCCATATTCGCTAACGCCGGGGCTGTGGGCCTTGTACCAGACGCCTGAATCGTCTGTGTCTTTCTGGCTCCCTCTTCACTGACGTTGTTCACGATGCCAAACATCATCAAGCCATCTGCCGCAGCCTTGAAGCACGCCTTTCGCAGCCGCTCATCGGTTGGGGTAAAGATGCAGAACAGAACGGAATGCTTTGCTTCGCCTATCGCCTTGACGATGGTATCGATTTGGGTTGTCATCTTGCTCGACTCAGGTGACAGTGAGAGGCGAACCTCGGCGGTGCCGACGGTTATGGTTTTGGACCAGCCCGGTGTCAGCTTCGCCGTTGCAGGTCTTGTCGGATTCGACGCCAAAGCGAGTGCGCGGGCTTCATATAGCTTGGCAAGCTCCGGCGAGTCAAAAACATGTAGCACGTTCGCCTGCTGCGTAATGCCTTCCGTGGTGAAGTTCGCCGAACCCATCATCACTCGCGTGGGCGTCTGAACGGCGCTAGGGCTATCACTCACAATGTATTTGTGATGCATGATGCCCGTCTTGTCTCTGGGAAAAAACTGAATGAGTTTGTGGTACCTGTTGACCCCACTTTGGTTGGGCGACGGCTTCTCGGGGACAGCTTTTCGTGCCGGCTTACCGTCCTTGGCCTCGCGAGCTTTCACCGCCGGTATGACATGTGAGTCGTAGACAACTGCCAGCGAGTTTGCTCCCTTAGTATTGGCGAAAGCGACAAACCCAGGGATGACCCAGTTTGAGTCCGTCAGGTGATACACCGCGCTAACTGCTCGACTGGCTCCGCGGAGAATCTCGCCGAAGGATTTCTCCAAGTCGTTGGCCAGCCATTCCCGTAGGACAAGTGCCTTGTCGGCCGGTGGCTTCCTGTTCGGAGCCAGTTCCATGTCTTTGAGCTTCCGGGAGAATGCCTGTGAGCTCAATACTGCCCGGTTGAACCAGGTTCCGATACCGTTCGTCACGTGGTGAGGAAGAGTGACGCTTACTGTCGTTGCCTCGTCGTCGAGAGTGACTGGGTTTTGTGATTTGCCCACCACAGGGTAGGCGGTATATCTGAAAGTTGCGCCCCGGTCAGGCTCATCAATGCGGGCATCCCACCACATAAATTTCTGTATGGGCGCCTTGTTCGAATCGATGTCGTCCTGTACGGGCCCGTTGAAGCTCACTCGATTAGGCAACCAGCTCTCTGACTGCTGGGTTCTTCCGTCTACTGACCTGAAACCAGGCACGCGTTTAATGGCGAACCCCAGAAAGTCAGGGCGGCTTTTTCCCTGGTCCCAGTCCATCGCCAGCAGAACAAGCGTTGGTGACAGATAGCCCTTGATTTTTACAGTCATTGCTGTCTCCGCTTCGTTAGTGTTAGTTGCGATGGGCTATGCTGAAGTACAGGTACCCGCTCGAGCTTTCTCGGCTATCCCATGGCGCCTACGTGACGGCCATTCGGACAACACGCCATTTCGCGTAAATAACGCACTACTGAGTAGTATATGGACTCGCTCTTATCCGTCGCGTGGCTGGACCAAAGCGCCGTGCATGTCGGTGGCGAAACTGATATTGAAAGGACGGCGAGCACCGAGTGTTAATATTATTGAAAGCAAATGTGAAATGTGAAAATGTCTCGTTGCTGTGTGCGCCAACGCACATTCTTCGCGGTGCTGGCGGTGACCCGCCCTACGAATCCCATCGCACTTTGAATCGCTGTTCGAGGCGACCTCTAGACGCCATGCTTCTAGACCACAAGAGGAGTGGAATAGCGTTGGCTGAAAGCGCTTGACCGCATAGTTAAACATTTGGCGACCCGCCGAGAATCCTACCGGGACATAGTCAAGACGATAGTCTTGAAGGAGGGAACTTCCTGTCTCGCTGAAATTGTGAGCGACTGCGCGACTTCGGGTAATTCGTTGTTTCATGTCAGTGGTCGATGTCATGCAATAGGAGCCTCTAGCATGAACTCTCTAGCGATTTGTATGGCGCGAGCCAGCGTCGCAGTCCTGTCAAGAGAGTCGCTGCGCTGGGCGTTTGCCGTTGCGACAGGCTTTCTATTTGCTGAGGTAGCCTACGCAGTAGAATGCGCCCCTGCAAAGAGCGTGCTGCAGCAAACACAGCAGGCAGGCTACAAACGATTGCTCGTGGCGAATGTCTTGAGTATCGGCGATAGCGAAGCCAACGCGCCCGAGGTTGTCGGCGGGAGAAAAATGACAGCGCGGGAGGCTATCGAAATTGAGGTGAACATTGCGCAAAAGGCGGTTACATACGCGCAGCGGGCTGTCCAGCAGAGCGACATTCAACGGGCCAGGAGCACAAGTTTGTTGTCGATATGCGCGAGCTACTATTCCTCACGCTTAAAGAGCATGGCGCCGGCGCGGGGACCATTGGAATTTTGACTGGCCCAGACGGAGTTGGCATCGTTCTGAGGTGGCGCCTTGAATTTCCGAACGACGCGCGCGGCGGACAGATGGTTGCCTCCGATGAAATTTGCGTGCAAGACAGGATTCGACAGACCACGCGCTGGCCCGACGGACGGCCGGCAAGTCCTGCCGCTATCCTGCAGGGACCCGAACGACCTGACTGCAAAAACTTGTCTGATATATCGTTGCCATGCGCAAGCTTGTCGAGGCAACTCGAACTTGCGAGAGCGGCGAAGGAGGTCGTTTTCGCGACCGCCAGGTCGGGCTCTACGATTTGGGTTTTCACCCTCAGCCCGGCGGGTCGAGGCCGCGCTATCTTTGTCCATAGCGATGGTACGGCGCTACTCATTGACCAATACTTCGGTGCGCAAGTGACGTTCCAGCAGAAACAACCCGGCTTGAAGGAGTTAGGAAGCCTAGAACAACCCGCCGAGTCCAATTCTCCCGGCCGCCTTTCGCTGAGTCAGCCCTGGCGACAAGAACAACGCCACCGCGTGCTTCCTCACCAAACTGGCATCAATCATGCGGAAAGCCGAGTGCCCCTAGCGGCACGCTGGATGCCAATCTCAACCGCGCGCGTCGGCGGCAGCCGTTGGCGCCCACGAGTGATTCGTCTTCGGATGACCTTCAATCCTTGCAAATTTCGCGCTACCATCGACGGGAGTATCACGTGCTGTATTGCCCCAATCAAACTGCCTTTCCTAGGCGTAGCGCGGGCCGGGCCGGCCTGGTCGTAGACAGAAGCCGCGCGACGTCCTGCCGCCGGTGCAAAAGGAGAAATCCATGGCAGCGCGCTCAATCGCCTCCCTGACGCTATCCTTCGGGCTGGTTTCCATCCCGGTCAAGCTGTATTCCGCCACGGAGAGCGCCACAGGGGTTGGCTTCAATCTCCTCACGCCCGAAGGCGGCAGGGTGAAGCAGCAGTACGTTTCTGAGGCCACGGGCGAGGTCGTCGCGAGGGCCGCCATGAAGAAGGGATACGAGTTTGAGAAGGGGCAGTTCGTCGTATTCGCTCCGGACGAGTTGAAGGCACTTGAAGAAGGCGCTAGCCACGTCGTAGAGATTGTCTCGTTTGTGCCGGAGAAATCGGTCGACCCACTCTACTATGACAAGGCGTATTTCATCGCACCGGACAAGCGCGGTGGCAAGCCCTATAGTCTCCTGCAGCAGGCGATGCGCAAGAGCAAGCGTTGCGCGCTGGCGAAATGGTCGTACAAGGGGAAGACTCGCATCGTTCAAATACGGCCTGCAGAAGACGGGATGGTCTTCCAGCAACTTTTGTTCGCCGACGAGGTACGCGCGCTGAGCGACTTGCACATTGAACACGTGCAAGTGACCGACATGGAACTTCAGCTCGCTTTGCAAATCATTGACCAGGTCTCAGAAGATGCTTACGACTCGTCGGCTTATGAAGACGAAGAGAAAAAGCGAATCCTGGCGGCCATCGACCAAAAAATCGCCGGCAAGCAAATTGTTTCACCGGAGGAATCTACCGCTGAGTCTGGCGGCCAGGTAATTGACCTTATGGAAGCGCTACGCGCGAGCCTCGGCGCAAACAAGGCCAAAAGAGTCGCGCCGGCGAAGACGGCTGCTGCTAAAAAGGCATTGCCTACCGCTTCGGAGGTGCTTGCAAGCAAGCCTAGGCGGCCGGCCAAGCGGGCCGCCCCTAAGGTCGATGAAGCGCCGCCAGCAAAGGTCCGGGCTCGCAAGTGACGAAGCGCAATAACTCGCACGACTACTCGCTGCGCAGCCTACAGTCGTTGCTTGGTGTGTCGCGAAGAGTGCTGTCCGGCCTGATGGAAGCCGGATTTGTACAGCCCGCGCGCGGCCGACGCAACGAGCTTCGGTTCACGTTTCAGGACGTCGTGGTTTTGCGCACAGCATTCCAGCTGCAATCCGCGAACATCGCTTCGCGCAAGATTCTGCGCGCCCTCGCCAAGCTGAAGGCGGACCTGCCAGAAGAACTGCCGCTTTCCGGCATCCGTATCACGGCGGTCGGCGACACTGTGGCTGTCAAGACTGGACGGGCGCAATGGGACGCGGCCTCAGGCCAGCATCTGCTGGATTTCGAAGTCGCGCCCATTCAGGGCGATGTTGCGTTCCTTGACACAGCGCCACGAAATCTGAAAAGCCGGGAGCACCAAGCCGAGGAGTGGTTTGCACTCGGAGAACAGTTCACTCATACCGACGTTGTCGGGGCGGAGCAGGCTTACCGGAAGGCGCTCGAGCTGGCACCGAAGCCGCACTACCATGCATATACGAACCTGGGTGTGTTGCTATGCGAGGCCGAAACGCGTTGTGAAGAGGCGCTGTCTGTGTTTGACCAAGCACTGAAGCATTTTCCGGACGACGCACTTCTGCATTTCAATCGCGCCGTCGTCCTCGAAGAACTCAAACGCTACGATGTGGCGGTAGAAGCGTACGAGCGATGCATCGAACTCGACCCGGCGCATGCTGACGCTCACTTCAATCTCGCCCGGCTAAGCGAGATACGCGGCGACAAACAGGGGCTCTTAAGGCACCTAAGTGCATACCGCAGGCTCATTGGTTGATGGCGGCCGTTGCGTGAAAGCAGTTGCTGCGAGCTTGAGCTCGAACGTGTTCAGAGTGCGTCGTGGCAATGATGAAACTTCTTGATACCAGGCCATCGGCCGCGCCAATGTTCCGACAAACACTTTTCTTCGGCGACTGACGCGCTTCTTTCTGGCCGCGCTACAGAAGGTTAGTCCACAAGAGTCGCAGCAGCAGCCTGCGCGCTAGCCGTGGCTATCTACCCACGCCCGACACCACGAAAGGCCTACCAGCTCTGCTTCTTCGTCAGTATCGAAAGCGCCGAGTACCCCGGATACCTCGACGACCTTGGTGTCGCGGGTGACCGTGCCGCTTCCTGCGATTTCGCCGGCTGTGGGATTCCTTCCTGCTGCAAGATGGCATGACCCCACAGCGTGTATCCACGGTATTTCTCAGTTTGCATCTGTTGACCTCGAAGGACCTCTGAACCGATTCTTCTCGATGATTGGCCGAGTTCGCGCGACTCGGCAAGCAGCTACTGCTTAAGGCGTTGAGTCTCGACTCCGGCCATCTTCAATGTGGCGCCAATCATCTTCAGCTCCTGGCCGAAATCGAGCGGCCATTCCTCGCCGTCGCACCGCACGGTCATGCCGTTGTGCATCGAAATCAGACTACGTGCCTTGTACAAGGCATCCACAAGTTTCGATTCGCGTTCGGCCTCCCGAACCCATTCATCTGCTCTCATGATGGACCTCCTCTGAACACGGAAGCAGGGTATGAAGCCGAGCGACGGATGCCGCGCAGCCCCCTTACCTCAAATAAAAGTGACAGTTCACGCCTACGAATTTGCGTGTACGATACTGTATAAATATACAGGTTTTTTGTTGCCACATGTCCAGCGCTACCGTCACGGCCGAAGAGATACACCCGTCCTTGTGGCGTGCGTCCCAGCTCGCGCGTGGCCGTGGGCGGGTCGTTGAGACCGGCTATCCCGCGCTGTCGACCGAGCTTCCCGGCGGGGGCTGGCCGGTCGGTGCGCTCATCGACCTGATGGTGCAGCAGGCCGGGGTTGGTGAATTGCGACTGTTGCGCCCGGCACTCAGTGGTTCGGGCAACCGCCCTGTGGCGTTTGTGCAGCCGCCGCACACCCCGGACGGGCTTGGACTCAGCTACATCGGACTTCCTATTGACCAGGTCTTGCGGGTGAAAGCGCAGAAGACCGCAGATGCGCTCTGGTCGGCTGAGCAGATTCTGCGGACAGGCAGTTGCGGTGCGCTCATCTTTTGGACGCAGTACGCGCAGGCCTCATCGCTTCGACGCCTCCATCTGGCTGCGCAGTCATCCGAGACGCTTTTTGTGATGGTCAGGCCTCTGGCTGCCGCACAGGATTCATCGCCCGCGCTTTTGCGGCTCGCTTTAAGACCATCAGCCGACGGTCTGACCGTCGACATTGTCAAACGACGAGGGCCCGCGCGCGCAGAGCCTCTGTCGATTCCCCTTCAACCCACTCCTGTATTGCTTTCCCGACATGCGCGTCTTTCTCGCCGTCCACTTGCCCAAGCTGCCGCTCGAGGTGTTCCGACCGAAGTGGTCATCTGAGCTCGCGCACGGAAGTGCAGTACTGGAGAAAGACAAAGTGGTCATTACAGACAGCACGGCACGTGCAGCTGGCGTGCGCCTCGGGATGAAGCGCGGCGGAGTGCTGACACTGTCGCCGGAAACGGAGATGCATGAGCGCGATGTCGCCAGGGAGGCAGCAGCACAGCGCGAGGTGGGCATCGCCCTGATGCGCTTTTCACCTGAGGTCGCCTTGCTTGACGAAGCGACCGTCGTGGTTGAGGTCGGCGCGAGTCTGCGACTTTTCGGCGGACTGCTTGCATTGTGCAGGGAAGCGAAAGCGGTCCTTGGGACGCTCGGACTTACCGCACGCATCAGCGCTGCACCCACCGGCCAGGGTGGCTGGCTGCTCGCAAAGTTCGGGAACCGGCGCGTGCTCAAGCTGGCATCGCTTGAGCAACGGCTGGCCGCTTTGCCGATGATGGCCGTTCCTGAGGTTCGTCCGTTCGGAGACTGGTTCTCCGGACTCGGATGCGAAACCATTGCCGACGTAAGACGCCTGCCACGCGCTGGCCTGCAGCGGCGATGTGGCGAACATCTGCTTGATTCGCTCGACCGCGCGTTCGGCACGGCTCCCGAGCTGTTTGACTGGCTCGAACTGCCGCCCACTTTTTCCGCACGCATTGAAATGCCGGACCGCCTCGAGCATGCCGACGGTGCGGTGTTCGGTGCGCATCGACTCATCGTGCAATTGTGCGGCTGGCTTTGCGCCAAGCAGTTGGCGGTCACGGCGATTAAGCTGCTGCTCGAGCATGAACGTGGGCGCGACGCCATCGAACCGGCGTTGATTGAAATTGCGTTGGGCGAGCCGACGTGGAAAGAGGAGCATCTGGTCAGGCTGCTCAAGGAGCGGCTGCATCGCATTGAGCTGGCTGCGCCCGTCATCGCGCTGCGACTCGATGCCTCCAGAGTGGAATCCGCAGCGCCGGCATCTGACACGCTATTCCCGGAGCCGGGAGGTTCGAAGGAAGACCATGCGCGGCTTCTCGAGTTACTTGTTGCGCGGCTCGGAGAGGACAACGTTCTTCGCCCCGCACCGACTGCCGACCATCGCCCGGAGGTCGCAAACCGTTGGGTGCCGGTGACACTCAAGTCGAAGCAGGAAGCACTTCCGCTCGGCCTTCCAAGACCGACCTGGATGCTGGACAACCCGGTCCGCTTATTGACGCGCCAGCACCGTCCGTTTTATGGCTCAACGCTGCGCATGGTATCGCCAGGCGAACGCATCGAAAGCGGTTGGTTTGATGGGGAGTTGGTCACGCGGGATTATTTTGTCGCGCAGGCGGAGGACCAAAGCTGCTACTGGATTTATCGTGAACGCATAAGCAGTCGCGACGCAGAAGAAGACCAGCGTTGGTTCCTTCATGGCCTGTTTGGATGACCGTCATGGATTCCACGTTTTCCACGCTGCCGGACTACGCAGAGCTGTTCTGCTTTTCAAATTTCACGTTCTTGCACGGTGCTTCCCACTCGGAAGAGCTCTCTGAGCGAGCGGCGCAGCTAGGGTACTCAGCCCTTGCAGTCACGGACGAGTGCTCGCTCGCCGGCGTTGTGCGTGCGCATGTCGCTGCAAAGGAAGCAAAGCTGCCGTTTATAGTTGGTTCGTACTTTCGCTTGGTCAAAGCTGACGGGTCCCCAGCGTTCGGGCTGATTCTCCTAGCTAAAAACCGCGAGGGTTACGGCAACCTCTCTGAACTGATTACGCTTGCTCGAACGCGTGCGCCAAAAGGCGAATATCGGCTCACGCCTCAGGACCTGTCGCGGCCTGACAAGGAGTATCGACATCTGCTCGGCATGCCGGACTGCCTTGCCATACTTGTCCCCGACTTCCCGGCGAAAGAGGACCCGCTGGCGGCACAGCTCCAGTGGCTTGATGACACGTTCACGGGAAGAGCCTGGGCAGGCCTCGTACTACACCAGCGCGCAATGGACGATATTCATCGAGGCGCAGTGGAGTTTGTTGCCCGCAATCTGGATGTGCCGGTGGTTGCACTGGGCAACGTGGTAATGCATGTGCGTTCGCGGAAGCCGCTGCAAGACACAATGACCGCTATCCGCGTCGGCAGGCCCGTGCACGAGTGCGGTTATGACCTCGCGCCTAACGCTGAGCAGCATCTGCGTTCCAGATTGCGACTCGCGAATCTCTATCCCGATGATGCGCTGGCGGCGACCGTGGACATCGCGAGC